>NZ_JBAZAH010000052.1:0-11971 GCF_041672065.1 Aliarcobacter sp.
TAGAAGATAGTTTTTATAAAATTTGGGAAGATAGAGGTTATTTTGAGATTGATGGAAACAGATCAATTCAAGAGCCAAATAAAAATTTTGCAATTATGATGCCACCTCCAAATGTAACGGGAAGCTTACATATTGGACATGCGCTTACATTTACATTGCAAGATATTATTACAAGATATAAAAGAATGGATGGGTATAAAACTCTTTGGCAACCAGGAACTGACCATGCTGGAATTGCAACTCAAAATGTTGTTGAAAAACAACTTTTAAAAGAGGGCACTACAAAAGAGGCTTTAGGAAGAGAAAAATTCTTAGAAAGAGTTTGGAAGTGGAAAGAGTTTAGTGGTGGAACAATAGTTCATCAAATGAGAAAACTAGGAGTAAGTCCTGCTTGGTCAAGAGAGCGATTTACTATGGATGAGGGTTTAAAAGAGGCTGTAAAAGAGGCTTTTGTTAAACTTTATGATGAGGGTATGATTACTCAAAACAACTATATGGTAAATTGGTGTACACATGATGGAGCATTAAGTGATATTGAAGTTGAACACGAAGAGGTAAATGGTAAGTTCTATCATATGAACTATCACTTTGCAGATGGAAGTGGTTTTTTAACAGTTGCTACAACAAGACCTGAAACATACTTTGGCGATACTGCAATTATGGTTCATCCAGATGATGAGAGATACACAAATATTGTAGGACGTGAGGTAGTTTTACCTTTGACAAATAGAAAAATAAAAGTAATTACAGACTCTCATGTTGATATGAGTTTTGGAACAGGTGTTGTAAAAGTTACTCCAGCTCACGATACAAATGACTATGAAGTAGGGCTTAGACACAATCTAGAGTTTATAAAATGCTTTGATGAAAAAGGTATTTTAAATGATTATTGTGGAGAGTTTAAAGGTTTAGAGCGATTAGAAGCAAGACCTTTGATTGTTAAAAAACTTCAAGATGAGGGATTTATTGTAAAAATAGAGGAGCATATTCATCAAGTAGGGCACTGCTATAGATGTAAAAATATAGTTGAACCATATATTTCAAAACAGTGGTTTGTAAAAAAAGAGGTTGCTAAAAAATCAATTGAAAAAACTTATGCAGGTGAAGCAAAATTTCATCCAAGTCACTGGTTAAACTCATATAGAGCTTGGATGGATGAGTTAAGAGATTGGTGTATTTCAAGACAACTTTGGTGGGGACATAGAATTCCAGTGTTCTATTGCGATAGCTGTAATCACCAATGGGCAACAAAAGAGGACGAACCAAAAGAGTGTCCAAAATGTGCAAGTTCAAAAATAAAGCAAGACCCAGATGTTTTAGATACTTGGTTTAGTAGTGCTTTATGGGCATTTTCACCACTTGGTTGGGGAAATAATGGTCAAATGCAAAAAACATTTGGTGAAAACGATTTAAAAGATTTTTATCCAAACTCACTTTTAATAACTGGATTTGATATTATGTTCTTCTGGGTTGCTAGAATGATGATGATGGGTGAACATTTCATGGGGCAACTTCCATTTAAAGATATCTATATGCACGCGTTAGTTCGAGATGAGCATGGTGCAAAAATGAGTAAATCTAAAGGAAATGTAATAGATCCTCTTGATATGGTTGAAACTCATAGTGCTGATATTATTAGATTTACTTTAGCATATCTTGCAATTCAAGGAAGAGATATAAAACTTGGTGAAAAAAATCTTGAGCAGTTTAGAAACTTTACAAATAAACTTTACAATGCTTCAAACTTTTTAACACTAAATGTAGATACATTCCCTGATTTAAAAGATATTGAAATCAAAACTCCTCTTGGACTTTATATGCAAAGCAAACTTAGCCATGCTGTTGATGAGGTAAGAAATTCACTTGATAGTTATAAGTTTAATGAAGCTGCAAGTACACTTTATAGATTTGTTTGGATGGAGTTTTGTGATTGGGGAATTGAGTACTCAAAAGCTAGCAAAGATTCTGTTGTTGAACTTGGAGCAATTTTCAAAGAGACATTAAAAATGGTTAGTCCATTTATGCCTTTTATTTCAGACTATTTATATCACAAATTAAGTGGAACAACACTTGAAAATGGTGATTCATTAATGATTATGAACTTCCCAAAAGAGATTAAAAAAGATGAAAATATTGAAAATATGTTCTCTATAATTGAAGAGGCGATTATAAGTATAAGAAGAGCTAAAACTCTAATTGATATGGGTAACTCTAAAATCGAAAAAGCATATCTAAAACTTGATGTTAAAATTGATGAAGATGTTGCAAAACCATTTATTGAAAAATTAGCAAAAGTTGAAAATATTGAGTTTGTAAATTCAAAAGTTGAAAACTCTATAACAGATGTTTCAAACAATCTTGAGGTTTATATTCCAACAAGTGCAATTGATATGAAACCAATTATTGAAAAACTTGAAAAACAACAAGAGAAAGCACAAAAAGAGTTTGATAAGTTAAATAGTATGTTATCAAATGAAAGATTTGTTGCAAATGCACCTGCAAATGTAATTGAAGAGAATAAAAAAGCTCTTGAAGAAGTAAAAACAAGGTTAGAAAAAATTGAAGCAGAACTTAAAAGTTTGAGTTAAACTCAAACTTTTAATACCAAATAAAAACTAAATTTGGTACAATATATCAAATATTTAAAGGATTTCAAATGAATTTAAGTAGTGATATAAAACCAATCTCTTATCTAAAATCCAAAACAGCAGAAGTTATAAATGAAGCAAATGAAAATAAAAGAGCAATAATCATAACTCAAAATGGTGAAGCAAAAGTTGTAATTCAAGATATTAAGACTTATGAAAATATGCAAAACTCAATAAATCTATTAAAACTTATTGTTCAAAGTGAAAATGATATAGAAAATGGTGATGTTTTAAACCAAGAAGAGATATTTTCAAATTTAGAAAAAAAACTTTTTGAGTAATTTATGAAAAAGTTTGAAGTTTTATGGACAAAAAGTGCCGAATATGATTTGGAATTGATTATACAGTATTTAAAACTTGATAGTGTCTCTATTGCAAAAGAGATTTTTATTGATATAAAAAAAGAGTGTGAAAATTTGTACTATTTTCCCCAAAGAAAAAGAGTTGTACCAGAGCTTCAACAAATAGGAATTTTTAAATATAGAGAAATTATCTATAAAAGATGGAGAGTTATATTTAAAATTGAAAATGAAAAAGTTTATATTTTATTAGTAGTAGATACAAGTAGAAATTTGGAAGATATTTTGTTTCAAAGATTAATGAGATAAATCTTCCAAAAAGAAGATTTATCTATCTTAAAATATTTTTTATCTCATCTTCACTAATCTTATCATCACTATATTTTACTACTAAAATATTTTCACTATTATTGATATACCACTCAATAATATTCTCATTTTCATTTAGTCTTTTACTATTTTCAAGTTTGTACTCATCTAAACTTAGATAAACATTTTTTGTTTTTGATGGATTTTTCATTAAAATTATTAATAAAGCCCATAAAACACATACAACTGCAACAATCAATGAGAAGTTTTCAAGCTCATAAGAACTAAACTTATCAAGCATAATACCACCAAAAACTCCACCAAAAAATGTTCCTAAATATCCAAAAGAGTTAAAAACTCCAAGCACACTTCCTCTTTGATGAACTTTTGCAAATTTTGTTGTAAGTGATTGCATAATTGGTTCATGCATATTAAACCCAATAAAGAATATTACAACCCCAACACTAAAAACAAAAGCACTTGAACTAAAACCAATAACTAAATAAGAGATTATAAAAAACAAAATTCCTATTAATAAAACCTCTCTATATTTTCCTTTTTTCTCTGCAATTACTGCAGCTGGTCCCATAGCTAAAAGTCCCAAAATCATAGATGGAATATATACTTGCCACAAATCTTTAATCTCCCAACTATAAACTTTTGTAAGAATAATTGGAATAACTAAAAATGCAAAAGTCATTAAAGCTTTTTGTAAAAAGTTTGTAAGGTGCATTTTGTTTATATTTGCATTTCCAAAAACATCTTTTAATTTTAGTTTTTCATTATAAGAGTGAGTTATTTTTGGAGGATTTGGTACTTTTTTTACTAAGATATAAATAGCAATTAAAGATAAAACCATAGTTATATAAAATAGTGCAGGAACTCCAGCCATTCCACTAATAAGTGGACTTAAACCCATAGCAAGAGCAAAAGATATACCAATAAATCCACCCATAATAGCCATTGCTTTTGATCTTTGCTCCTCTTTTACAACATCACTAATCATGGCAGTCACAACTGCCCCAATAGCTCCAGCTCCTTGCAAAAGTCGTCCAAGCATTAAAGTGAAAATATCAATAGCAATTGCACAAATAAAAGAACCAATAGCAAATAGTAAAAGTCCAGTTACAATTGTGCCTTTTCTTCCTAGTTTATCACTCATAATTCCAAAAGGAGTTTGAAAAATAACTTGAGTTAAGGCATAACCACCAACAACAATTCCAACTAATGTAGCATTTGCACCTTGAAGAGTAAAAGCATATACAGAGATAACTGGAAGAACAATAAAAAGCCCAAAAAATCTAAGAGCAATAATAAAACTTAATGGCATAACTGATTTAAACATACATAATCCTAAATATATTATAATTAAAACTTTGATTATATACTAAGATAGCTTTTAATATGGAAGTTAATAAAAAGGATAGATAGTGAAGATAGTATTAGCAAGTGCAAATAAGGGAAAAATAGAGGAGTTTAAAAAACTTCTTCCAAAAAATGAAGTTGTTGCATATAGTGATATTTTAGGAAAATTTGATATTCCTGAAACTGGAACTACTTTTAAAGAGAATGCAATTATAAAAGCAAGTGCTATAAATGAGAGATTAAAAGAAAAAGGTGAAAAAGATTTTGTGGTTATCTCTGATGATTCAGGAATATCACTTCCTATTTTAAATCAAGCACCTGGAGTTTATAGTGCAAGATTTGCTGGTTTAAATGCAAGTGATAAAGAGAATAATGCAAAATTAATCTCAAAATTAAATGAACTAAACTTAGAAAAAACAGCTGCTTTTTATACAGCTTGTATAGCAATAATTTATAAAGATTTCACATATACAGTTCATGGATTTATGCATGGAGATGCAATAAATAAAGAAGTAGGAACAAACGGTTTTGGGTATGATCCACTATTTATTCCAAAAAACTTTTCAAAAACTTTAGGAGAGTTGGATTTTGAAGTTAAGCAAAAATTTTCTCATAGAAGCAAAGCTTTAGATTTGGCAAAAAAAGTTTTAGATGTGATTTTATAGGTATATAGTTTTTGTAACTCTTACTTTAAATTTAGAAGATGATACTACTAGAAAATATTTTTTAGTAGTATCATCATATTTTTTAATAGTTAGTAAAAAATCATTATCAACTATCTCTAAATTCAAAAAGCTGTCTAACTCATCTTCGTTTATACTTAAAAGATAGTTTTCCAAAAATATAAGATGAGATTTTGCTTGAATAAAATGTAATTTTTCATTTACAACTCTACTTTTTAGTGCATTTGCCTCTAAAATATTTTTTGCAGCAAAACTAAATATTACAACAATAACTAAAGTTGAAAATAGAATATATGATTTTTTCATAACTCTTTTATATACCAAATAATATTTTCACTATCATGAGTTTTTAAGTTTATAATAAAAAATCCACTCTCTTTTTTTATAGAAAAGCTATCTAAATTTAAAAATAGTGGCTCATTTTTAAAGTATAAATTACTATTTTTAAACTCTAACTCAAATAAAGATTCTCTGTTTTTTTCCAAAAAAGCTCTTAAACTATTCAAAGATAACTCTTTTATAGCTAACTCTTGATTGTTTTTATTGAAAGTAACAACACTTTTATAAACATAAGATGAAAGAATCAATAAAGTAGAGCTTAAAATCAAAGCAATTAAAAATTCAAATAGAGCAAAACTATTTTTCATAAAAAACAACCTTTAAATCACTATAATTATACTCATAAAGAGTTATATTTATCTCTTCAAAGCTGTCATTTTTTCTTACTTCAAGAGTTTTGTTTGATTTTTTAAATTTAGATAAATCTTTTTTTTCTAAACTATTTTCAATCTCCAAAAGAGTGGAAAAATAGTTTTTATTTGAGATGTTAGTTGTAGTTTTAAAAAGAGCTAAAGAAATAGCAGTCAAAAGCACAATAGAGATTAAAACCTCTATTAGTGTAAAACTACTTTTCAGATATCTTTTGTGATTTGTTAAACGAACCTTCAATTGCTTGTATAAAAGCATTTCTAACTCCTGCTTCCTCAAGTTTTGCATATCCAGCAGCTGTTGTTCCAGCTGGACTCATAACACTATCTTTTATAATTGCAGCGTGAGAGTGTTGTAAAAGTGAAGATGTACTAGAGAAAAGTCCTTGAACTAAATGTTGAGCCATATGTCTATCAAGACCAACTTTAACAGCACCATCACAAATTGCCTCAGCAACCAAAGCTAAAAATGCAGGTCCACTTGCACTAATAGCACTTGCTATATCAAGATGAGTTTCACTATTTACCCAAATAGCCTCTCCAATAGAGTTGAAAATATCAATTGCCATCTCTTTTATCTCAATATCTCCTGTTAATGTTGTCATTGAGTTTTGAACACTAGCTGCAATATTTGGCATAGATCTTACATAATGTTTTGCGCTTATTTGTTTTTTTAAATACTCAAGTTTAGTTCCAGCTAAAATAGATATAAAAGAGTTAGCAGTTCCATTTAGACGAATAGAAACACTCTCCAAAGCATAAGGTTTTACACAAAATATAATATTTTTTCCACTAATATCTTCTACATCGCTTAACTCTTTGATTTCAAGTTGTGGGATTTTTTGTTTTATCTGTTGTAATTTATTAATCTCTCTTCCAATCATCTCTACTTCATACTTTTTTACAAGTCCAATAGCAAGTGATTGAGCCATAATTCCATTTCCAATTAAAGTTAGTTTCATAATCATACCTTAAAATTTTTGGCTACATTATAACCAAAAAAATGCTCTATATATAGTTTAAACCATTTTTGGCTAATATAATTGCTTTAAAATTAAGGAATTATAGATGTTAAAAGAGTTAAAGATAAAAAATATCTTATTTGTTTTTTCACTAATATTTATCTTAAATGCTTGTTCATCAAAGAGCGAAAAAGAGTATAACAAGCCAGATACTTATTGGTACAATCAGCTATTAAAAGATATCTCAATGGGCGATTTAGAAGCTGCTGATGATACTTTTATATCACTTGAAAGTGAGCATAGAAATTCACTTTTAATTCAACCATCAATTCTAATTTTGGTAAATGCTCATATGCAAGAAGAGCAATATATCCTTGCAAACTTCTATTTAGATGAGTATTTAAAAAGATTTACTTTAAGTCGTGATGTTGATTATATTAGATATTTAAAGATAAAATCAAACTTTATGGGATTTAAGATGCCAAATAGAGATCAACAACTAATAGATGATACTTTAGCTTTAGTTGATGAGTTTAAATTAAGATATAAAAACTCACAATACTTGCCTTTGGTAAATAGTATAAACTCAAGACTTCTTATGGCAAGAGCTTTAATGGACAAAGAGATTTCAGAGCTTTATACAAGAAGAGATAAACCTGAGGCTTCACAGTTTTATTTAGAAAAATCAAAACAATCTTGGCACTATATAGATGATATAGAAAAGCCAAAAACACCTTTTATTAGAAGTTTATTTGAATAAAAATATAGAATATAGAAATTTTAAGGAGAAATAAAAATATGTTATCAAATTATGATAATTTCCCACAAACAGTACCTTTGGTTATAGAAGATGAGATTTTTTTATATCCATTTATGATAACACCACTTTTTTTAAGTACAGAAGATAATATAAAGGCAGTAGAACACGCTATTGAGTTTAATAAACCAATTATGATAGTTGTTTCAAAACCTTCAAAAGAGGGAACTAGGCAAGAGGATAGTTTTTATAATATTGGAGTTGTTGGTAATGTTATGAGAAAAGTATCACTACCTGAGGGTAAAATAAAAGTTTTATTTCAAGGAATATCAAAAGCAAAAGTTGTTAATTTTTCACTTGATTCAAAAATTTTTGCAACTATTGATTTAGTACAAGATAGTTTTAAAAATGATATAGAGCTAAAATCATTGGTAAATATTCTGCTTGATAGTGTAAAAAAATTAGCAAAACTAAACAACAAATTCCCAACAGATTTAATAAAAGCAATAGAAGAAAATGAAGATGCTTCAAGAGTTGCTGATTTAATCTCATCTGTTTTAAAACTAAAAAAAGAGGAAGCCTATAAAATCTACTCAAATGATAGTTTAGAGCAAAGAGTTATAGATATTATTGAGTATGTAAAAAACGAAATAGAGTCATATAAAATTCAAAAAGAGATAACTCAAAAGGTAAACTCAAAAATAGAGAAAACTCATAAAGATTACTTCTTAAAAGAGCAGATAAAAGCTATTCAAAAAGAGCTTGGAACTGACAATCAAAAAGAAGAAGAGATAAAATCTTTCAAAAAGAAACTAAAAGCAAAAAAAGAGTTTATGAGTAAAGAGGCTTATAAAGAGACAAAAAAACAAATAGATAAATTAAGTCGCCTAAATCCAGACTCTCCAGATGCTTCACTTCTTCAAACTTATGTAGAGATGGTTTTAGATATACCTTTTGGAGAGTATTCAAATAGTAAAATCTCAGTTGCAAGTGTTGAAAAACAGTTAAATAAAGACCACTACTCACTAGAAAAACCAAAACAAAGAATTGCAGAGTATTTTGCAGTAAAACAGTTATTGGAACTTAGAAATATAAAAGATTTAGAGTCAAAAGGGACAGTTTTATGTTTTGTAGGACCTCCAGGTGTTGGTAAAACTTCACTAGCAAACTCTATTTCAAAAGCCCTTGATAGACCACTTGTAAGAGTTGCTCTTGGTGGAATGGAAGATGTAAATGAGCTAAGAGGTCATAGAAGAACTTATGTAGGAGCAATGCCAGGGCGTCTTGTAAAAGGCTTAATTGATGCAAAGAAGATGAATCCAGTTATTGTTTTAGATGAGATTGATAAACTAGGAGCTAACCACAGAGGTGATCCAGCTGCTGTGATGCTTGAGATTTTAGATCCTGAACAAAATCATGAGTTTAGAGATTTGTATCTAAACTTTCCTATTGATTTATCGCAAGTAATATTTGTATCAACAGCAAATGATATAAGAAAAATCCCAGCACCACTTAGAGATAGAATGGAGTTTATAGAGTTAAACTCATACACTCCAAATGAAAAATACCATATTGCAAAAGATTATTTAATCCCTCAAGAGCTTGAAAAGCATGGACTTAAAAAAGAGGAAGTATCTTTAAGTAAGGCTACTATTGATTTGATTATCTTAAAATATACAAGAGAAGCAGGGGTGCGAAATCTGCGAAGAGTATTTTCAAAACTATTTAGAAAAGTTGTAAAACAGATTTTAAACGACCAATCAATTCAAAAAGTAACAATAGGTACAAAAGATTTAAAAGATTATTTAGACAATCCAATTTTTGAGATTGAACCAGCTGATAAAGTAGATGTTGTAGGTGTTGCAAATGGACTTGCATGGACAGCAGTTGGTGGAGATATTTTAAAAATTGAGACAATCAAGCTAAAAGGAAAGGGTGATTTAAAAGTTACTGGAAACCTAGGTGATGTTATGAAAGAGTCTTCATTTATCTCTTATGCAGTTGTAAAACATCTAATAGACAACAACATTTTAAAAATAGATGAAAACCAAATTCCAAAAACAGCAAAAGAGAAAGATGAGAATACAAAACTAGATTCAAGTGAGATATACAAAAGATATGATATTCATCTTCATATTCCTGAGGGTGCAACACCAAAAGATGGACCAAGTGCTGGTATAACAATGGCATTAGCAATAGCTTCAGTATTAAGTAACAAAAAAATAAAAGCAGATGTTGCAATGACAGGAGAGCTTACACTTTTAGGAAAAGTTCTACCAATTGGTGGATTAAAAGAGAAGCTAATAGCTGCTTATAAAGCAAAAATAAAAAAAGTTCTAATTCCTAAAAAGAATTATGAAAGAGATTTAGAAGATATTCCAGATGAGGTAAAACAAGCCTTAGAGATAAAAGTTGTAAATAGTATTGAAGATGTTTTAAAAGAGGCTTTGGTTTAAATGCAGTTTGTAGAGCAAAAAAAACTTACAGCCACAAATTTTTTAATAGCAATAACAATAATAGCCTATATTATTCAAACAACTATTCAAAGTGGTTCTATTTTGATGGGTTTAAATATCTATTTTCTAATAGGTGAATTTTATTGGCAACCACTATCAAGCATCTTTGCTCATGGTGGAATTGCTCATTTAGCTATGAATATGTTTGTTTTATGGCAGTTTGGAAATATGATAGAGAGATTTATTGGAAGCAAAAATTTCTTAGCTCTATATTTTATCACAGGTATTTTAACCTCTCTTTTATCATTTTTATATATCTTTTATTTAGATATTGGTGTAAATTTAGTAGGTGCAAGTGGTGCTATATGTGCAATTTTAGGCTTTTATGCATATTTTGTAAAAGATGAGAGAAAAGCTATTGTTACTTGGATTTTATTAATCTCAGTTGCACCACTACTTATTGGACTTCCAATAGCTTGGTATGCTCACTTTATAGGTCTTGCTATTGGATTTATTTATGCAATTATCTATAAAGTAGTAGTTTTAAAAAGAAGATAGTGCTTAAATTAATTAAGCACTTTTAATTTTTCAATCAACTCATTAGAGATTTCAATCAACTCATTAGAGCTTTTTTGAGTAGTTTTTGCCTCTTTGTCTGTATTGCTTGTACTTGAAGATACTCTTACCATATTTTGTGATATTTGATTTAGAGTTTGACTTGTTTGCGAAGCATTTGATGCAAGCTCATTTGATATAACTTGTTGCTCTCTTACAGAACTTGAGATAGTTGAAGATATATTGCTTATATTTTCTATCTTATCATCAATTTTATGAATAGAATCCAAAGAGTTTTTAACTAAGTTTTGAATTAATCCTATAGCTTCATTTATATTTTTAGCAGCCTCATTTGATCTAGTTGCTAAATTTCGCACCTCTTGTGCAACAACTGCAAAACCTTTTCCAGCCTCTCCAGCAGTAGCAGCTTCAACAGCAGCATTTAGACTTAAAATATTTGTTTGAAATGCAATTTGAGAAATCACCTCAATAGTATCTCCAATTTTTATAGACTCCTCATTTAGTTTTAGCATAGCATTTGAACTCTCTTTTGATTGCTCTTTTGCTTCAAGAACTATTTTTTCACTTTCAGATGTTGTATTTGAGATATTTGTAATTGAACTTAGCATATTCTCTATTTTATTTGAAAGCTCTAAAACAGCAGCATCAAGCTCTTCAATAGATACACTAACTTCTTGAGAGCCTTTCATACTTACATCTGCTTCTTTTACCATTGTTGTTGAAGCATTTTGTAAATCTTGTAAAGATTTTGTCAAATCTTCAATCTTTTTACCAACTTCAAACATAGCAAATTTTTTCAAACTTATATCTGTAGCATATTTTATAACCTTAAAAGGTTTTCTATCTAAATCAAAAATAGGGTTGTATGTAGCTTGTATCCAAACCTCTTTTCCATTTTTCCCAATTCTAAGATACTCAGCACTATCAAACTCGCCACTATTTAGTTTTTTCCAAAACTCTTTATACTCATTTGAATTTTTATCAAATTTTTGCGAAAAACACCGTCTTTTAAGTCGGTGATGTAAGCAAACTATTTAGGTGTTTCTTGTTCATTGATATATTTCTTTACAACTTCCAAACTTGCACCACCGCAACTTCCTGCAAAATAGCTTGGACTCCAAAGTGAATCACCCCATAATTTAGAATCAACACTTTTAAATTTTTGTTGTTTTACTTTTCTGCTTGAAACTCCTTTTAGTGAGTTTACAA
>NZ_JBAZAH010000053.1:0-11438 GCF_041672065.1 Aliarcobacter sp.
AGTTGGTGATTTGGTAAATATCTCTCAAAAAGATAATAAATTAATAATAGAACCAGCAAAAAAAGAGAAAAAATATAGTATAGATGAGCTTGTGAATAATCTACCAAAAGGTTACAAAGCTAGTGAAGAGTTTAGCTCTAAGAGTGGTTCTGAAATATGGTAAATTATATTCCAAGCAAAGGTGATATTGTAACATTAGATTTTGATCCACAAAAGGGACACGAGCAAAAAGGAAGAAGACCAGCTTTGATTTTAAGTAATAAAACTTTTAATAAAGCTTTAGGTTTAGCATTTGCTTGTCCAATTACAAGTACAAAAAGGGATTTCCCTTTTCATGTAAAAATCCAAAGCCAAAAAATTTCTGGTTTTATTATGGCTGAACAGTTAAAATCTATTGATTATGACTCAAGAAATATAAAATTTGTTGAAAAAGTAGATAAGCAGATACTAGAAGAGATTGAAGCTATAGTAGATGCAATTATAAAGTAGTTTTTAAACTATTTTTAATCTCATCAACCAAAGCTTTGATTTCATCTTTTGTTTGAATATAGTGAACTCCCACTCTAAGCCAACCTGGTCGATTTTTCATAGATACTTTTTTAAGACCCAGTAAATCATGCCCATAAGGTCCAGCACATGAACAACCAGCTCTAGTTTGAAAACCACTATTTGAAAGTTTTTCACACAATGTGTAAGGATTAAAATCTTTTATATTAAAAGATACAATACCAATATTATGGCTCTTTTTATTTCCATAAATAAGTAAGTTTTGGATACTCTTTAGCTCTTCTAATAGATATAAATATAACTCTTTCTTTCTACTTTCTATAAATTCAAAGCCTATTTCATTTCTTAACTTATATGCCAAAGCAGCTCTTATAAATTGTGTAATTGCTGGAGTTCCAGCATCTTCTCTTACTTCTATTTGTTCTTCATATATTTGATAACTTTTATTTACATATTTTACCGTTCCACCACCTGCAAAGCTTGGTGGTAAAGATGTATCTACTAAATATTTTTTAACTACCAAAATTCCACAAGATCCAACACCTCCTAAAAGTTTATGAGGAGATAAAAATAGTGCATCATAATATGATGATGAAATATTCATGTACGAACTACTTGCAGCTGCATCAAAACATACAGTTGCCTTATATTTTCTTAAAAGATTTGATATTTTTTTGTAGCAAGTTATTATTCCACTTACATTTGAAGCTATTGTAAAAGAGCCTATAATTTCACGATTTTTGTTTTTTTCTAATATATTTTCTAAGTGTTCAAGGTCTATTAGACCATCTTTTCTAAGTTTCACTCTTTTAACTTGTGCCAAACTCTCTCTAAAACTAACCTCATTTGAGTGATGTTCATAGGGTCCAACAATTACCAAAGGCATAGACTTTTTATCTATTTTTAGACCTTTTTCTTTTAGCCTCTCTTTTGTTTTTGGTGGAATATAAACTCCTAAAATCTCTTGTAGTTTTTTTATAGCACCAGTTGCTCCAGAACCACAAGGTAAAATAGTAAAACTATCATCAATTTCTAAACTTTTTTGTAAAGTTTGTCTAGCATCCTCATAATATTTAGTAGTAATTTTTGCATTACTACTCTCTTTTGAGTGAGTGTTTGCATAAGTTTCTAAAACTTCGTGGATTCTATTTTCAATTTGTCTAAAAGCAAGACCTGAGGCTGTGAAATCAAAATATTTATCTTTGTTTTTACCTATTGTGTTATATCTAAGAAAATTCAGTTTATCACTATTCTCATTTAAAAATGGTCTAAAAATATCTTTTTGCATAAAACTCTTCTTTTAAAATTATTTATAATATTTATATAAACCATAATTTTATCTTATTTATATTTTAGAACTATTTAATTTGGTTTATTAGATTTATTTTATAGTTTCCTAGCTCTCTTTTTATAATATCATTTATAGTGTGTTCAAAAAGTTCTGGAAGATTTTCACTTAAAATTACTCCGCTTAACCTTTTTTTATTTAATAATGAGTAGTAAATTAAAATTCCAGCTGCAACTCCTGTTGGATAAGATACATAAGTTGAACCTGAGTAAGGTGTTTTTAAAAGTTCTCTATACTTGTTAAAAGATAGACCAACTGATTCTATAGTTCTTATTTTTTCATCATTTTGAGGATATAAAATTTCTAAATATATATCAGCAACTGCTGAAAATTCAGCATATTTAATTGTTTTTTTCTTTATATAATCTTCAACAATTTCAGGAGTTTTCATTTTTGGGACTATATTTTTTATAATTGTATTAATCGATATTTTTGAATCACTGTTTTCATAGCAATATTTATTTGAAAATAAATTTAGCTGGTATAAATTTTTCATTAGTTCAATTTCACTTCCGCCAACAAAGAGTTTTAAATTTTCAATTTGAGGAAAACTTTGTTTTAGTGATATTAACTCTTCTTGAAAAACTGGGTAAATATCGACAATGTTTCTAAAATATGGGAATTTATATACTTTTGATTTTGAAAATGGTTCAATAGTTTTTGGTCTATTCTTTTTATAAAAAACAGGAGGAAATGCAAGCTCATCAATAGCTACTTTTGGTGACCATGAAAAGATTAATTTTTTTGATTGAATCTCTTCTAAAAGGTTAATCTCTAATTTTTTAATCTTAACTTCATAAGGAAGATTTTTTAAAGAGTGTATTTTTTCACCAATTAAAAAGTTTGTAATTCCAGGAGAAATCCCAAGATTTATTAAAGCAAATAAATTTTGGTATTTAAACTCATTTTCTAAAATTTGTTGATCAAATTTAAGTGTCGAGATTATCTCATCTTTATAAATATCACTTGCCAAATCAGCATAATTTGTATTGTATTTCAAAGCTAAATTCATAATAGGTAGATTAAAAGATGGAGTAGAACTATTTATAAAAATATCACTATTTTGTAGATATTTTTGATATTTTTTACTATCTTCAAAAATTTCTTCAAAATGCTTTATTTCTAAAAAATCTGATTTATTCAAAATATTACTATTTTTAAAAAAATGACCTTGAGCTTTTTTTATATTTCTTACCACAAATATAAAATTTATATCTTTTTGTTTACTTTTATTAGAAAGTTCATCTAACAAAGTTGCCATAACACTACAAACAGCACCAACCCCAAAAAAAACTATCTTCATATGTACCCCTAAAATTATTTAAAATATGATAATATTTTTGTATTTTATTTTAAAGGTACTTAAATGCAGAAACAAAAGCCATATTTGCAAAGTTTTCCAGATGAAAATGGATATTTTGGTAAATTTGGAGGATCTTTTATTCCACCACAACTTGAACTTCCATTTAATGAGATAAATGAAGCTTATAATAAATTATCAAATGATTTTCAATTTATAGATGAGCTAAAAAAAATTAGAAAATATTACCAAGGAAGACCAACTCCAATTACGTATTGTAATAATTTATCAAATTTAGTAGGGGGTGCAAGAATCTATCTAAAAAGAGAGGATTTGAATCATACAGGAGCTCATAAATTAAATCACTGTATGGCAGAGGTTTTACTTGCAAAATATTTGGGTAAAAAAAGAGTTATAGCTGAAACAGGAGCAGGGCAACATGGTGTTGCTTTAGCAACTGCGGCTGCTTATTTTGGATTAGAGTGCGAAATACATATGGGTGAAGTTGATATTAAAAAAGAGCATCCAAATGTTGTAAAAATGAAAATTTTAGGTGCTAAAATAATACCTGTTACAAAAGGTTTAAAAACTTTAAAAGAGGCAGTTGATAGTGCTTTTGAGAGTTATTTAAAAGATACAAAAACTCAAATGTTTGCAATAGGAAGTGTTGTGGGTCCTCATCCATTTCCAAAAATGGTTAGAGATTTTCAAAGTATTATTGGGATTGAATCAAAAGAGCAATTTTTTGAGATGACTGGAAAACTTCCTGATGCAATAGCTGCTTGCGTTGGTGGTGGAAGTAATGCTATGGGAATATTTAGTGCTTTTATTGAAGATAGTGTAGATTTATATGCAATAGAACCAGCTGGAAAAGGCTCAAATATAGGTGAACATAGTGCAAGTATTACTTATGGAAAAGAGGGAGTTATGCATGGATTTAATTCTATTATGTTAATTGATGAAAATGGAGAACCTGCCCCTGTTCACTCAATAGCAAGTGGGATAGATTATCCATCTGTTGGTCCTGAACATGCGTATTTAAATAGTATTGGAAGAACTAAAGTGGGACTTTGTAGTGATGAAGAGGCTGTTGAAGCATTTTATACACTTTCAAGATGCGAAGGAATTATTCCAGCACTTGAATCTTCTCATGCTGTTTCTTTTGCTATGAAATGGGCAAAAGATAATAGTGGAAAATCAATTTTGGTAAATCTTAGTGGAAGAGGGGATAAGGATATAGATTTTATAATCGATAACTATCCAAGAGATTAAATTACAAAGTAGGGTTAATCCTACTTTGTACCTAACTTATTGTTTTTTAGCTTCAATATCAACTTTTATTTTTACTTCATCTGAAACTGCTACACCACCTAGTTCTATAGCTTTGTTCCATTTTAGATCGAAATCTTGACGATTAATTTTCCCTTCAATAGAGAAACCAACTTTATCTCCCAAAATAGCTATATCTTCAACTTCTAAAACTACTGGTTTTGTAATTCCTCTAATAGTTAAATTTCCTGTCATTTTTCCATCATCTCCATCTGCTTTATAAGATGTCATCTCAAATGTCATTTTAGGAAACTTTTCAACAGCAAAAAAATCATCACTTCTTAAGTGATTATCTCTTTTTTCAATTCCTGTATCAATTGATTTTGTATCAATATTTGCAACTAATTTTTTAAATGTTTTAGTAGCATCATCAAATTCAACTTTTGCATCATAAGATGTAAATTTACCATGAACATTTGTAACCATCATATGTTTTACTGTAAATCCTACATTTGAGTGAGCATTATCTACACTATATGAAGAAGCCATTAGTAAACCTGTTGATAAAATCATAGCACTCGCAACTTTTGATAATATTTTCATTCTATCTCCTTTATTTTTTATTAACAGGTTAATTCTATATTTCTATAATTAATCAATTATTAATCAATTATTTTATCTTTTTTTAATATTACTAAATAAAAAATAGCAGGAATTATAATTAAAGTTAATATAGTTGAACTTAACATTCCACCAATCATAGGAGCAGCAACTCTTTGCATAACTTCACTTCCCACTGAATCAATATACATAATAGGTATAAGTCCTCCAAGTATTGCAAAAAGTGTCATCAGCTTTGGTCGAAGTCTTAAAACAGCTCCATGATATATCGCCTCTTTTAGTGCATAATCTCTTTTTTCTTTAATATTTTTATATGCTTCATCCAAATATAACATCATAACTATAGAAGTTTCAGCAGCAACTCCTAAAAGTGCCATAAATCCAACAATAACAGCAATAGAGATATTAAATCCTAAATATTCTATATAAAATACTCCGCCACTTAAAGCAAAAGGTAGTGTACAAAATATTATCAATGTATATTTTAAATTTTTTAGTGCCATATAAATTAAAATGAATATAAACATTAAAACTATTGGAATAATAAAACTTAATTTTGACATTGCTTGTTGTAAAAACTCACTTTGTCCTGACCACTCAAAATAGTAACCATCTGGAAGTTTTAAATCTTTTAAAAGTTTATTTGCATCATCTTTATATTGTTGTATAGAAAAATCACTTTTTGGGCTAATATAAACATAAGCAACTTTAAGTGCTTTTTCCGATTGTATTATTGATGGACTCTCTTCATACGATAAAGAGGCAAATGTTTTAAGTGGTTTAAATCCTAAATTAGTTTTTATTTGAAGATTTTCTAATGCTTTTATATCTTCTCTATATTGTGATTCATATCTTAAGCTTATTGGATATCTCTCTAAATTATCTAAAAATAGAGTTAATTGAACAGCACCAACTCCAATGCTTAAAGTTTCTAAAATAGTGTTTTTATTTATGTTGTATCTACTTATTTCTTCATCATCTATTTTTATATTTAAATAATATCCTTGATTTATTTTATCTGCACTAACACTCATAGAGCCTTCATATTTTTTCAAAATATTCTCTATTTTTGAGCTCTCTTCTTGTAAAACTTCTAAATCTTTACCATAAAGCTTTATTCCCAAAGGTGTTCTAATTCCTGTAAGTAACATATCAATTCTACCTTTAATTGGATATGTCCATGTATTTATAAGACCTGGAATTTGAAGTTTTTTATCCATCTCATCAATTAATTTTTTATAAGTCATCCCTTCTCTCCACTGTGATTGTGGTTTAAAAGTAATAATTGTTTCAATCATAGCAAGTGGTGCTGGATCAGTTGCAGTTGCTGCTCGTCCAGCTTTTGCAAAAGCATTTTGTACTTCTGGAAAAGATTTTATAACCATATTGGTTTTTTGTGCCAACTCTTTTGCCAAATCAGCTCCAATTCCATAAGGAGTTACAGGCATATACATAAATGTTGCCTCATTTAGTGTGGGCATAAACTCCCATTTTTGTTTTGAATATGTATATAATGCAAAAATTATAATTATAAAAAATATAGTAACCACCAAGTATTTTAATTTTAAACTCAATCTTAATATTGGTGAATAAATTTTTATAAAAAAACTATTTAAGATATTTTTATCTTCCTTGATAATTTTACCTTTTATAAAATATATCATCAAAATTGGAACTAGGGTAATTGAAAGTATTGCACCACTTAACATGGCAAATGTTTTTGTAAAAGCAAGTGGTGAAAATAGTTTTCCTTCTTGACCACTAAGTGCAAAAATTGGTAAAAAAGAGACAACAACTAAAAGTAGGGCGAAGAAAATAGGTCGTCCAACTTGTTTTGCGGAAGATAATATTATCTCTATTCTCTCATCTTTTGTTATATTTTCTTTTCCTTGAAGATGTTTATGAGCGTTTTCAACCATTACTATTGTTGCATCAACCATTGCTCCAATTGCAATTGCAATTCCACCTAAACTCATAATATTTGAGCCAATATTAAATAACTTCATAAGCAAAAAACTAATCATTACAGTTAAAGGAAGTGTAATGATTATAATTAAAGCACTTCTAAAATGGAATAAAAATATTGCAACTATTAACATAACAATAATAGACTCTTCAATCAAAGTTCTTTTTAAAGTGTCAATTGCAGCATCAATCAAAGAGGTTCTATCATAAACCTCAACTATTTCTACATCATCAATATTTAAAGAATGTAATTTCGCTTTTACATTTTTAATTACACTATGAACATCAACACCATATCTAGTTACTACAATTCCTCCAACAACCTCACCTTCACCATTTAGTTCAGCAACTCCTCTTCTATCATTTGAAGTAAGATTAACCTCTGCTATATCTTTTATTTTTAAAGGGATATTATTTTGAGTCTTTATAGTTGTATTTTCAATATCTTTTTTTGATTTTAAATATGCTCTTGCACTAATAATTTGTTCATAACCATTTTCAAGTATTACTCTTGCTCCACTATCATTATTATTTTTAGTAATTGCATCTTTAATCTCTTCTATGTCTAAATCATATTGAATTAATCTATCTTGATTTAGAGTAATTTCATAGTTTCGAACATATCCTCCAACTGATGCTACCTCACTAACTCCATCAACTCCTAAAAGTGCAAATTTATAAAAATAGTCTTGCAAAGTTCTAAGCTCATCAAGACTTCTATTTTTTGATTTTAATGCATATTCATAAGCCCAACCAACACCTGAAGCATCAGGACCTAATTTTACTTTTGCAAGAGAGGGAAATGTTCCTTGTAAAGTTGATAGTTGTTCTAAAATTCTACTTCGTGCATCATATAAATCAACTCCATCTTTAAAAATTACATATATCATAGAAGTTGAAAAACTGCTCATAGCTCTTATTGTTTCAATTTTTGGAAGACTCATAAGATTTGAAATTAGTGGATAAGAGATTTGCTCCTCTATTGTCTTTGCACTTTGATTACTCCATTCAACTTCAATGATTACTTGATTTGCAGATAAATCAGGAATAGCATCTAAACTTGTATTTTTTATAGCATAGATTGAGCCAAAAGCTAATAGTAGAGTAATAAAAATTACAATAAAACGGTTTTTTACACTTAGGTCTATTATTTTTTCAACCATTTTTACCACTCCTCATCAGAGGCTTCATCATAAAGTCTATTTGTCATAGCATCTGCATCATATAAGAATAAAGAGTTGTTTATAACCTCATCATCAAGAGTTAAACCACTTAAAATTTCATATTTATCACCACTTACTCTTTTTGCCTCTATTTTTTTAGGTGTAAACTCTCCATTTTCTTTTGGAATAAATACATAATAATTTTCTGATTTTTTTATAACTGCACTTTTTGGTAAAACTAAAATCTCTTTACTCTCTTTTTCTATTTTTGCTTTCCCAAACATTGAAGGCAAAATCTTATTTTCTGAATTTTCTATAATAAATCTTATATCAACTGTTTTTTTCTCTTCATTAAAAACTGGATATATAAAATCAACTTTTGCTAAAATTGGATTTTCTACTCCATCAAGTTTAATTACAGAATTCATATTTGCTTTTATAAAACTCAAATCTTCTTGATATATAGAAGCTACAAACCAAATATCTTCAAGTGATGAAATTTGAAAAAGAGTTTTTCCTTTTTCTACATAAGATTTATTATTTACATTTTTTTGTGTGATTATCCCTGAAATAGGTGAACTTACAACTACTTCATTATTTAAAAACTTAGCATTTTTTATATCAAAATTTTCTAATTTACTATTTGCTTTATCATATAAATTTTTATTTAAATCTTTTGCTATTTCAATTTCAGCTTTTATTGATGCAATATCACTTGAGTAAATAGTATATAAACTTTCACCTTTTTTAATATTCATATAATTTTTATTTGCATTTAAATGTGTAATATATCCATCAAATCTACTTACAATATCTATTGTTTTACTCTCATTTAGTTTTGTAATTCCATAAAACTCTTTTGATTCTTTAAAACTCTCTTTTTTTACTTTTACTTTTTCAATATTAAAGAGTTGTTTAGCATCTATTGGATTGGAATTTAGAGTTATAGCTATAAGTATTAGCGATAAGAATATTTTTTTCATTTTACACCTTTATTTGAGTAATATATAAGTTCACTGTAGTTCTCGAAATATTTTTCAAGTTGTTCACTTGCTTTCATCTCATAATCAATCAATTCATTTAAACTATTTAGATTCTCTTTTAAACTCTCTTTATCAAAGCCTACAAACTCTTCTAAAACTTTTTGTATTTTTTGTTTTATAGGTACAATTTTTTCTTGAAGGATTTTATAATTTGTTTTATATTGCTCTAAATTATTTAAATATATTTTTGTTTGTAATCTTAGATTATGAATTTGACTATCTAGTTTATTATTAGTTTCATTTGTATTTAAATTTGCTTTTAATTTATTAATATTTTCTGTATTATAAATTGGTAGAGGCATAGACATTGTAATATTTGCATAATCTTGCTCTTTATTTTGCATATATTCTAAAGCTAAAGTTATACTTGAAAACTTCTTTGCATCTTCAAGTTGTGCAGTATCTTTATACTTTTGGCTTGTTGTTTGAAGTGTTTGTATTTTTGGATGAAATATTAATAGTTCTTCAATTTGTTGTCTGTTTATATCTTTTAATACTAAGCTATCATCAATTTTATCAATCTTCTCATAACTTATTTGCTCTAAACTTAGATATAAATTATCTTTTGTTGTTTGAAGTTCATTTATTTTCATTTGTAAATCATATTTTGAGATTTGTGTATTTAATATCTCATTTAAAGATACTTTATCATATGAATATAGTTTTGTATAAAGCTCTTCTAGGCGATTTAAATTCTTTTGATATTCATTTAGTAGTTTTAATCTATTTTCTAAAATTAAAATAGTGTATGAATATAGATAAATTTTTGATTCAAATTCTAGCTTTATATCCTGTAAAGTTTGTTCTTGCAATAATTTATCTTTTTTTGCAATACTCTCTTCAAGTTCAAGTTTTTTACCAATAGGTATGGCTTGAGATAACTCAATTCCATACTCTTTTTGCTTATTTAAATAGTTTTTATTCAGCATAATATCATTTGCTTTAAAGCTTATCATTGGATTTTCCCAATTTTTAGCCTGTTTTATTTGGAAATTAGCAATTTCAATAGAGTTTTCAAGGCTTTTAATATCAAAATTATTTTGTAAACTCTTTTGTACTATATCTTCAATAGAAGTTCCAAATAAATAACTAGCAAAAATTAGTGAAGTAAAAACTACTTTTTTCATTTTAGAAGCTCACGCTACTTTTTACAGAGTGAACTTTATCATCAGCTGTTTTAAATCTGATATTATATTGCCAAGTTCCATCCATACAGAAATTAATTACAAAACTATAAATGCCATTTTCAAATTTTCCTTCACCTTCATGCTCCATATATGGCATTCCTGGCATCTCTGGCATAAAAAACTTAGCTTTTATTTTTGCATCATTTACTTCTTTTCCATCTTTTGTGATTTTCACAAAAAACTCATTACTTCCTGCACTTAAATCTCTTTTGCTTGTAAGCTCAAGATTGTAACCATCAACATTTAAACTCTCTTTTAATGAGCTTGCATTTAAAATAGTAGCCATTAGAAGCATAACTACAAAAGCTTTTAATACTTTTTTCATTTTCATTAATCCTTTATTTTGATTTATGAAAATTTACCAAAAGCTTTGTGTAGTTTGTGTGTAGATTTATATTTTTAGAGTTTTAAAGTAAAAGTTGAGCCTATATTTTCAGAAGATTGAACATCTATTTTGATATTGTAAGTTTTGCAAATCATATTTACAATATTAAGTCCTAAACCAAAGCCTCCACTTTGATTTGTTGCTCTATAATATCTGTTGAAAATATCTTTTATTTTATCTTTTGATATTCCAATACCACTATCTTTTATTATTAACTCGCTATTTTGCAGGATAATATCTATATTTCCATCAGTTTTATTATATTTTATAGCATTTGAGAATAGATTATTAAAAAGTCTTATAAAATCATCTTTATTTATCTCATAAAAGAACTCTTCTATATTAAGGTTGATTTTTAATCTTTTTCTAGCAATCATTGGCTCAAAATTTATAATCTCTTCTTTAATAACTTTTGATAAATCTATTTTATCTAAACTTTTTTTTTCAATATTTCCTAAAAATATATACGTCAAATCTTTATAAATCTCACTAACTCTTTTTGCACTAAATTTTATTCTATCTAGTTGTTTTTTAGTTAAATTATCATCTTCACAAGACATAATTATTGCACTTATTGGAGTATTTAACTCATGAGTAGTATCTTTTATAAAGTTATTTAATCTTTCTCTCTCATTTTTTATTGGTTTTAA
>NZ_JBAZAH010000054.1:0-11283 GCF_041672065.1 Aliarcobacter sp.
ATATTACAATAACTGCTGGAATAAAAACAGGAATTAGTATAGTTGAATTTGATTTTTTGAGCTTTTCAAATGACATATTAAAATCCTTTTCTTTTTAATATAGTCAAAAGTAGCTTAAATAAAAAAAATGTTTATTAGATTTTAAATAATTTAAATGGTGCGGATGGCGAGATTTGAACTCGCACACACATAATGCACTACCACCTCAAGGTAGCGTGTCTACCGTTCCACCACATCCGCATAGAAAAAATAGACCGAAATTATATCTATTTTTTCTTAAGCTTATCTATATTCGTTTTTATACTCTACATAATGTTTTGCATGGTCTATTAAACCTTGAACTTCCTCATCACTAAGCTCTCTTACAACTTTTGCAGGACTTCCCATAATCAAGCTTTTTGGTGGAAAAACTTTTCCATAAGTTACAAGTGAGTTTGCCCCAACAATACTTCCTTCACCTATAACTGCATTATCTAAAATTGTAGCACTCATTCCTATTAAACAGTTATTTTCAATAGTACATCCATGAAGCATAACTTTATGACCAACTGTTACATTATCACCAATAATTGTTTTTGTATTTGTATCAGTATGAATACATGATAGATCTTGAATATTTGTATTTTTACCAATTCTTACTTCATTTACATCAGACCTAATAACACATCCAAACCAAACGGAACTATCTTCTGCTATTTCTATATTTCCAATTAAATCTGCACTTGGTGCAATCCAAGCAGTTGGATGAATATTTGGGTAAAACTCTTTAAATTTTAATATCATAAGTATAAATCTCCTTTAAATAATAAGGCAAGATTTTAGTATAAAAAAGTAGCAATGAAGTTGCAAATTAGAAGTTTTGAAGAAGCTAAGGATATTTTCCTTAACTTCTACTATTTATTTTTGTTTTTTACCTGCAATTACAAGTCTTAAAGCATTTAATCTAATAAATCCTTCTGCATCTTTTTGATTATAAACTTCATCTTTTTCAAATGTTGAATATGCATCATCATATAAAGATTTACTTGACTCTCTACCAACAACCATAACATTACCTTTGTAAAGTTTAAGTTTTACTTTTCCTTCAACACTCTTTTGAGTTGCATCAATTGCAGCTTGAAGCATCTCTCGCTCTGGACTAAACCAATATCCTTGATAGATTAGTTTTGCATATCTTGGCATTAACTCATCTTTTAAGTGAGTAGCTTCTCTATCCAAAGTTAAAGATTCAATAGCTCTATGAGCTTTTAACATAATAGTTCCACCTGGAGTCTCATAACAACCACGAGCTTTCATACCAACATATCTATTTTCAACAATATCAACTCTTCCAATACCGTGCTTATTTCCAAGTTTATTTAAAGCTTCAAGTAAAGAAGCAGGAGATAATTTCTCACCATTTAGTGCAATTGGGTCTCCATTTTTATACTCAATTTCAATATACTCTGGCTTATCTGGAGCTTTTTCAGGAGATGTTGTCCATAACCACATAGACTCTTCAGGCTCAGCAGCTGGGTTCTCTAAATGAAGCCCTTCATAAGATATATGTAAAAGGTTTGCATCCATTGAATATGGGCTTATTTTTGGGTTTCCATTTTCATCAACATGTTTTTGTGAAATTTCAATTCCATGTTTTTTTGCATACTCAAGTAGTGACTCTCTTGAGTTTAACTCCCACTCTCTCCAAGGTGCAATTACTTTTAAATCTGGATTTAGTGCTAATGCTCCTAGTTCAAATCTAACTTGGTCATTTCCTTTTCCAGTTGCTCCATGACTTACAGCTTGTGCACCTTTTTCATTTGCAATTTCAACAAGTTTTTTTGCAATCAGTGGTCTTGCTATTGAAGTACCTAAAAGATACTCACCTTCGTAAATAGCATTTGCTCTAAACATAGGGAAAACATAATCTTTTACAAACTCCTCTTTTAAATCTAAAATATAAACATTTTCAGGTTTAATTCCACAAGCAATTGCTTTTTTTCTTGCAGGTTCTACCTCTTCACCTTGTCCTAAATCAGCTGTAAAAGTAATAACTTCAGCACTATACTCCTCTTGAAGCCACTTTAAAATAATAGAAGTATCTAAGCCTCCACTATATGCAAGTACAACTTTTTTTATATCTTTTTTACTCATTATTTTTCCTAGTTTTGGTAATTTATAGGCGGGATAATACCAAATTTTTACTATAAAACCATTTAAGCACTTTTAATTTTTATTTCAATATAATCAAACTTATGAGAATAGATAAATTTTTAAACAGTGTAAATATCACAAAAAGAAGAGCAATAGCAGAAGATATGCTAGAACATAAAGTTGTATTTCTAAATGGAAATGCCGTTAAAAAAGCAAAAGAGGTAAAGGTTGGAGATATTATAGAGATAAAATATCTTGAAAATAGTGAAAAATTTAAAATTCTTCAAATTCCAACAACAAAATCAACGCCAAAATCAAAAATAGATGAATATGTACAAAGGATAATTTAAATATGTTTTTAGAGACAAAAGCAAAGTTTGATGATATTTTTGAAAATAGATTATCACCAGATGATATAAGAGAGTATTTTTTAGCACTATATGAAAGAGGTGAAACAGCTTCAGAGTTTGCTGGAGCTGCAAGTTCTATGAGAGATCATATGATTGCTCTTCCTATTAGTGAAGAGTTAAAGAACAAAGCAATTGATATTGTAGGAACTGGTGGAGATAAAAGTTATAGTTTTAATATTTCAAGTACAGTCTCTATTTTACTAGCAAGCGTTGGATCATTTGTAGCAAAACATGGAAATAGAAGTGTTACAAGTAAAAGTGGAAGTGCTGATATGCTTGAAGCTTTGGGAATAAATTTAAATCTAAGTCTTGAAGATACATCAAAAATGCTTGAAGATACTGGTTTTGGATTTATGTTTGCAGCAAATCATCATCCAGCTATGAAATATATTACACCTGTTAGAAAAACTATTGACCATAGAACTATTATGAATATAATTGGACCACTTTGTAGCCCTGCTATGGTTAAAAAACAGGTAATTGGTGTATTTCATAAAGATTTTATAAATAAAATTGCAACAGCTTTAGATATGCTAGATTGCAACAAAGCAATTGTTTTATCAAGTGAAGATGGAATGGATGAGATATCAATCTCAAGTGTTACTTATGCAACACTACTTGATAATGGAAAACTTACAGATTTTATTATAAATCCAGAAGATTATGGATTAAAAATTGCATCTAAAGATGATATAGTTGGAGCTGGACCAAAAGAGAATGCTCAAATTACAAGAGATATTTTAAGCGGAAAAACAACTGGAGCAAAACTTGATATTGTTCTATTAAATGCAGCTGCTGCATTAGTAGTTGATGATAAAGCAAGAGATATAAAAGATGGAATAGAAATAGCAAGAGAGGCTATAAAAAGTCAAAAAGCATATAAAAAATTAGAAGAGATTGTAAACTATTCAAAAAGGCTTAGTTTAAAATGAAAAAAGAGTTTTTAACATCTTTAGAGAATATATCATTAGTTGTTAATGAGCTTAAAAAAAGAGTTCAAAATAGAGATTGTATTGTTTTATTAAAAGGTGATTTAGCAAGTGGAAAAACTACTTTAGTGCAAGAGTATGTAAAATCTATTGGATTAAAAGATCTTGTAAACTCTCCTACATTTTCACTTCAAGTTCAATATGGTGAAAATATTTTTCACTATGATTTATATAATAAGAGTTTAGAGGATTTTATAGCTTTAGGTATGCTTGAAGAGTTTGAAAAGAGTGGAATACATTTTGTTGAGTGGGGAAATAGTGCTTTAGAAAATATTCTAAGCGATTATGGGTTTGATTTTTTAATAATAAATATAGATAAAAAAGATGATAAAAGGTTGTACATTATAAATGAGTAAGTTAAAAATAGTTGATATCAAAAAAAATATTAAAAAAACACAAATATTGCATGGTATTAGCCTTGAAGTTAATACAGGCGAAATTGTAGGACTTTTAGGACCAAATGGTGCTGGAAAAACTACTACATTTTATACAGTTTGTGGACTTGTAAAACCAAGTAGCGGAAATGTATATTTTGACGCTGAAGATATTACAGCTCTTCCTCTTCACAAACGCGCACTAAGAGGAATTGGATATTTGCCTCAAGAGTCATCTATTTTTAAAGATTTAAGTGTTGAAGACAATCTTCTTTTAGCAGCTGAAATTGCTTTTAAAGATAAAGAGATTCAACAACAAAGAGTTGAAGAGCTTTTGCAACTTTTAAATATTGAACCAATAAGACAAAGAAAAGGTGTATCTTTATCAGGAGGAGAGAGAAGAAGAACAGAGATTGCAAGAGCACTTGTTTCAAATCCAAAATTCTTACTTCTTGATGAACCTTTTGCAGGAGTTGATCCAATTGCTGTTAAAGATATTCAAAATTTAGTTAAAGATTTAACAAAGTTAAACATTGGTGTTTTAATAACAGACCATAATGTAAGAGAGACTTTGGAAATTTGCGATAGAGCTTATGTTATGAAAGCTGGGGCACTATTAGCAAGTGGAACTGCAAATGAGATAAAAAATGACCAAAGAGTAAAAGAGCACTATTTAGGTGAGGATTTTAAATTTAGTTAAAATTTAAAATCCCTTTTGTTTTAGCTAAGTTCTGCCATTTTTTCGTCAAACTCTCTGTTTATATTCTCAATTTTTTGCATAATTTCTAAAATACTATTTTCAACTTTTATCTTATCTGCACCAAAAAGTGTTGAGACTTTAGATTCTAACTCTTCAAGCTCTGCTTTTAGAGGTTTTAAATCTTGACTCTTTTTAGCAACCAATTGTGCTCTTAACTGTTTACTCTCTTTTTTATTTAGTTTTGGCTTATCTTTTTTTTCCTCTTTTTTGTTTGATTTCTTATCATCAATATCATCGCCCCAACCAATTTTCTCTAAAAACTCATCATAAGTTCCATTGAAATAATCTGCTCCATCATTTGTAAAAACTATTAATCTATCGCAAACAGCTCTTAGTAGCTCTTCACTGTGAGTTACTATAATACTTGAACCCTCGAACTCTTTTATAGCAGTTGTAAGTGCTTCAATTGATTCAATATCAAGGTGGTTTGTAGGCTCATCTAGAAAAAGTAGATTTACATCTTGTGCAATAATTTTTCCAAGCATTACCCTACTTTTCTCTCCTCCAGATAATAAAGAGATTTTTTTCTTTGCATTATCTCCACTAAACATCATAATTCCACAAATATTTCTAATAACAGGTTCTGGAATTTTGTTATTTACACTTTGTATCTCTTCTAAAATTGTATTATTTAGGTTCAGATGATTTATATTTGTCTGTCCAAAATGCCCAAAAACTGTACTTGGATGAAAATCTACACTCCCACTAAGAGCCTTTAGTTCACCTGCTAAAACATTTAAAAGTGTAGATTTTCCTTTTCCATTTTTACCTATAATTCCCAAAGTCTCGCCTTTGCTTAATGCAAAAGTTATATCTTTGAAAAGAATATTATTTTTATCATATCCAAAACTTACATCTTTTACTTCAAGTAAAAATTTAGCACTTGTATCTTTATAGTTAAAATCAAATTTTAGATCTTTTGCATACTCTAAATCTTCCATAACTTCCATTTTCTCTAAAATTTTTACCTTTGATTGAGCTAGTGTTGCTGTTGCTGCCCTTGCTTTATTTTTAGCAATAAATTCTTCAAGATCTTTAATCTTTTTCTCTTGAGCAATTTTTTGTTTCTCATAATGCTCTTCATTACTAGCAAGTTGTTCAAAAAACTTTTGAGTACTTCCAGGAATTATAAAGGCATTTTTTCGAACAATTCCCATTGTATGAGTACAAACACTATTCATAAAATCTCTATCGTGAGTTATAAGTATAAGCTCTCCATCAAAAGATTTTAAAAACTCTCTTAACCATCTAATAGATAAAATATCCAAATAGTTTGTAGGCTCATCAAGAAGTAGCATATTTGGCTCTGTTAAAAGAAGTTTTGCTAGATTTATTCTTATTTGATAACCACCTGAAAAACTCTTTGGCTCTTTTTGTAAATCCTCTTCACTAAATCCTAAACCAAATAAAATTTTTTCAGCCTTATAGATATTATACTTATCATCTTCACCCAAAGCTAAAGCTGTTTCATCAATTAAAGTTTTTTCAGTAAAATCAAAATACTGTTTTAAAGCACCAATTTTATAGTTCTTTGGAGTTGCAACCTCCCCACTATCTGGTTGCTCTTCTCCCAGTATAAGTTTAAAAAGCGTTGATTTTCCAGTTCCATTTCGTCCAACAAGACCTACCTTATCACCTTTATTTAATCTTAAATTTAAATCTTGATATAAATCTTGAGTTGGATATGATTTTTTTATATTTATTAGCTCTATCATTATTTAAAAAGTACACCTTTACACGAAGTTTCATTCTCATTTGGAATTATATGGTTTAAGTATCTTGAAAATTTTCCAACATAATCAACTTTTGGATATTTATCTGCTATTTTTAAAGTTATCTCATTTTGTCTTAACCAATCTAACTCTATTGGTTTTCCATCTATCCAAGCACAGTTTGTAAGCAAATCTTCAACACCATCAAGATTTACATCTTCAACTTTTTTGCTATGTTTTGCATATAGTTTTAAATAAGCACTCTCAACACTTTGTGGTTTTTTATCTTCAAAAATAAATACAACTCTAAAATCATCTGCACCTAGTCCACTATTTATTGGTAAACTTGCTAGTGTTGATACGGCTTGAAGATTTTTATGTCTCTCTTTCTCTTCATAAAATGGTTTATAAGCCTCTATACAATAACCTAAAAAACCATCACTAATAGAGTAAACACCCTCACTTTTAGAACAATCTACATCTTGACCACTTTGTTTTAAAGCTGCTAAGAAAATTGCCGCACTCTTTTCATTTTCATTCCAATTAAAAACTGGAAAAACTGCTTCTAAAACTCTATTTGGATTTAAAGTTCCATAATTAACTCTTGCAATTCCAAATGCTAGTGGTTTTTTGTACCAACTCTCTTTAGCAATAGTTTCAAACAGTGCATTAAAATCATCTTTTGAATTTATCATATCTTTGGCTCCTTTTTAAATTTTTTCAGATTTTACTAAAAGTTTAATAAATAGTATCCATATCAATAGTTGCATTAGCACTATTTATTGAATGCAAAGCATTTAAAAGTGCTTTTGTATTTTGTGATCTTAAAACTATCTCAAATCTATATTTGTTTGCAATTTTAAATATAGCACACTCTCCAAATCCAACTATTTCAATATCTTTTATATTTTGAAGCTCATTTACTGTTTTTTCAAGCTCCTCTTTTACTTTTAAACCATTCGTTGAGCTTAAAATAACACGAGATAGTTTTACAAATGGAGGGTATAAATCTTTTCTAAACTCCAACTCACTTTGCAAAAACTCTTTGTAGTTTGATTCAAGTAAATAGTGCTTAAAAAAATCCTCATTTTTACTCTCAATAATAACTTCACCAAAACCATTTCTGCCACTTCTTCCAGATATTTGAAAAAGAAGACTCAAAGCATTTTCTCTAGCTTTATATGAACTCATATTAAGTAAACTATCCATTCCCAAAACAACTGCTAATTTAACATTGTGATAATCATGCCCTTTAGAAAGCATTTGCGTTCCAACCAAAATATCAATTCTGTTTTGATTAAACTCTTCAAGAATATTTTTCAACTCTTTTTCTGTTTTTACACTATCTTTATCAAATCTTTTTATAACGCTATTTGGAAACTCCTCTTTTAAAATCTCCTCAATTTGTGCAGTTCCTACTCTATGATTTCTTACAATTCCAGTTTTACAAGATGGACAAACATCTGGAATTTTTGAAGTATATCCACAATAGTGGCACTTCAAAGCTCTATCATTTTTATGTAAACTCATAGAGACACTACAAAATGGACACTCAACACTTTTGCCACAATCAAAACAGATTTGGTGTTTGTAGTTTGCCCTTGTTGGTAAAAAAACAATTGTTTGATGTGAGTTGTTTAGATTCTCTTTTATTTTTTCTAAACTTTTTTGGGAAATATTTAAGCTACTAGATTCAAAAATATAACTCTTTTTTGTCTCATAAAATGTTTTGTTTAGTTCAAAATATGGGATTTTGTAAAAACTGTTTATTGATGGTGTTGCACTTCCTAAAATAAGTCTTAGATCAAACTTTTTAGATATATATATTGCTAAATCTTTTGCATTGTATCTTGGTGTTTGATCGCTTTTATATGAGTCATCATGCTCTTCATCCACAACAATTAAACCCAAATCTTTAAAAGGCAAAAATAGTGCTGATCTTGCACCCGCTATTAGTTTTATTTCAGAAGTTTGAAGTTTCTCTAAAATCTCTGCTCTTTTTTTAGAGCTAACTTTTGAGTGCCAAATTGCTACACTATCTCCAAAAACCTCTTCAAGTCTCTTTTGCATTTGAGGTGTTAAAGAGATTTCAGGCATCAATAAAACTGCTTGTTTACCACTTTGTAAAACCTCTTTTATTGTTTTTATATATATTTCAGTTTTTCCAGCACCTGTAGATGCAAAGAGCAAAGCTTGTTTTTTAATATCTAAAAACTCTTTTGCCTCTTTTTGAAAAGATGAAAGGTGTATATCTTTTTTAAACTCTATTTTTATCTCTTTTTCTTCTATATTTTTGTTAAATAATTGAAAAATAGATAAACTATGTCCTAGTGAACATACATAATATTTACTAATAAAATCAGCAATTTCAAGCATAAATTTACTATAAAAAAACTCTGTAACTTTTAAAATATTGCTACATTTAAACTCTGGTTTTTCAACTTTTTTTATAATAACTGCTAAATATGGTTTTTTTCTATTTGCTAAAATTACTTCAACTACAAAACCAATTTCTATTGACTCTTCACTTTGATATGTAAGATTTTGTAAAGGTGATTTTAAAATTGCTACTTCATAATAGTTCATTCTAGCTCTTTGCAGATCTCTTCAGGGCTTATACATTCAAAACTATTGTTTTTTAAAGAGAATTTAACAATTGAATTTTTTGTAAAAAAGATATAATCACTACTTGCCATTTTTGCCCATTTTCCAACTTCTTTATCTTTTGTTGTAGTTGATTTAAAAGGATTTTCTAAAATATATTTAAAAAGTTCTTCATCTTTTGTATCTATTTTTGCACTATCAAATTTTGTTAAATTAAAACTATTTTGTAGCAAGTTAGCTTGAAACTCTTGATTTTTAATTGCAGAGTTTATAAGAGCATACTCTACTTTTAATTTATTTTTTACTCCAAAATCAAAAAAAGTTGATACTTTTGGAGTAAAAATTGCAAAAACAATTGATAAGATTAAGATTACTAACATTGTTTCAAGAAGTGAAAAGGCTTTGATTTTAAAATCCTACAAGCTTATTTGAGATATTTGTAATCTCTTTTTCAAACTTTGATTTAAGCTCTCTTTTCTCTTTTAAAGTTGTTAAATATGCTTTTAAAAGGGTAAATGTTTCATTATTTTTGTTCAAATCAAAATGTCTTGTAATCTCTTTTTGCATATCATCATCTAAAACTAATTCATATGCCATATTATTTATATGAAGAGTTATTTTCTTATTTTCCATCTAATTTAGCCTTTTTTAAAAGGGTGTCAATTTTTAAAATCATATCTTGATTGTATCTTTCTAATTTATCATTCTCATTTGTAAGTTCAGAGATTTTAGCCTCTAAGGCTTTTTTCTCCAACAAAACTTGAGTATATTTTTGAATTAAATTATCAACTCTTTTATTTAAAATCTCAATCTCTTGCATTTAATCTATCCATTAAGAAATCATCGCTTCATCGTAGCTATCATCCATATAAACTTTTGCAACTTCATATAACTTTGCTACACTTTTTCCCCATGCTGAAAAATTCTCTATATCTTTTTGTGAAATATCAAAATATTTTGATATTTTCTCTATTACAATCTGTTCATTTATATTAAATACTGTATCAATATGAACTAAAATCATAAGCTCCATTAATACAATTTTTCTACTTCTTTGACTCTTAAAGTTTCTTAGAATCTCTTCTAAATCAAATTTTGAATTATCGAATGAATCAATATTATCAATCCCCATCTCATCGCAATAATCTAAAATTATATCCTCTTCCTCTTTTCCAAAATTATTATCAACTCTTGCTAAATAGTGAGCAAGTTGTAAAAAAGCAAATTTCTCTCTTGATTGAAGTTTCATCAATAGCATTTTTTATCCTAAGTTTTTATATATTAAAGTATATATTATAGTATATTTTTTTTAATTTCTAGTAAATTATTAATTTGCTATCAAGCTTAATAAAAACTATTTTGAATATTGATTTTTATTTTGTATAATCCGATTTATGAAAACTTTTATATTTAATAATTTTGGCAAAATATCTATTTTGATCTTATCTATTTTTATTATTTTTGCTTCAAGTAGTGTTGTTGTAAATGAGAGTGCAAAAGATGTTATAGATAGATCTTTTAATCAAGCTTTAATTGTATTTGGGAGTGCAAAAGCACTAAATGCAGTTATATCTTTGGCTCAAGGAACAGAGATTAATCTTCCATTTGTAGTTGTTGCTGTTGGAGAGGTACTTGATCCTATAAATGATTTAGTAGAGCAATTTTCACTTATAATGTTAGCTAGTTTAGTATCTCTTGGAATTCAAAAAATATTATTAAATTTTGTATCAAATGATTTTTTCAATCTTACTTTTATAATATCCATTTTAGTTTTTAATATATTTCTATTTTTAAAATTTAAAAACATAGAAAGTATTAAAAATATGGCTCTTAAATTAACACTTATTTTACTATTTTTAAGATTTTCAATTCCATTTATTGCATACTTAAATGAGTATAGTTATGACTACTTTATAAAACCTCAATACAATATTGAACAGCTAAATGAGACCATTTTAAATACAAAAGATGAGATAAGTAAAATAAATCTTGAATCAGTAGAGGAGAAAGAGAGTGGTTTTTTTGAAAAGTTTAGACAAAAATTTGATATGACTTTTTATGAAAAAAAGGTAGATGAGTATAAAGATGCTATTGATAGTTCAAGCGATAATATAGTTGATTTGATTATTGTATTTATATTTCAAACTATACTTTTGCCTCTTTTTTATCTATTTTTTTTTTATATTTTATTAAAAAAGCTTTTTAATTTTCCAGCCAAATAACCACTTGAAAAAGCCCATTGAAGATTGTATCCACCACAAGGTCCATCAATATCTACAAGCTCTCCACAAAAATATAGAC
>NZ_JBAZAH010000055.1:0-10671 GCF_041672065.1 Aliarcobacter sp.
AAATGAAACCAAAAGTAGCTGCTTTAGTGTTTGATCAGATGATATTAGAAGGTAAAATTGAAGAAGTTTTTGATATAATCATTAGATTAAAAGAGTCAAATGTTTCTGTAATTATGAGGTCTTTGAGCGTAGAGAGTGCTTCAATTTTGACTTTTATGTTAGAAAATTTTAAAACAAATGAAATAAAAGGGGAGTAGTATGGCAGAAGAAAATGATGAAATTAAAAAATCTTCAGATGGTAAAGGTTTAATAATAATTCTTATTGCTTTTGTAATTTTATTAATTGTAGCAGTAGCTGTAGCAACATTTTTTTTATTTAGTAATATTGGAACAAATTCAACTATAAGTAGTCCTGAAAATCAAGAAAAAGTTGAGAATGTAAAATCTTCTGTTGGTTCTGATGCAAAATTCAAAGCAGATGTAACTGAATTAGTATTAAATTTAACAGATACTAGAGGAAGAGAGAAAATTTTAAAACTATCTTTTTCAATAAGAAGTTCAGAGCCAACTATTCAACAAATAGTTGAGAATCATCTTCCTGAAATTACTGATATTTTAATAACTCAAGTAAGCTCAAGAAGTAGTGATGAGTTACTCACTGTTGCTGGAAAAAATATATTAAAAGATGAGTTAGTTAGTGAATTAAATGGTGTTATGAATTATGCAAGAACTAGTAATGGTAATATTGTAAACAATATATTTTTTACAGAGTTTATAATAAGATAAAATATGATTTTAGCAATTAAAAAAAAGAGAAAAATAGAGTTACTTATTAAAAAAGTAGTATTAATTTCTCTTTTATTTATTTTGTTTGCTGTTGGTTTTGGTTTTTATAATAAATTACTTTTAAAAAATGAAGAGTTAAAAGCTCAAGAAGAGCAAGAGATTTTGCTTCAATTACAGAAAGAGAGATTAGAAAAGCAAAAAGCAGAAATTGAATTTATTATACTAGAAGAGAGTTCTAGAGTAGTTGATTTAATAGGGCAAAAATATATTGATGATATTAAAGTATATAAAAATAAATTAGTTTACATTTTAAAACCAAATACAAATATAGATGCAATAACAATAAGATATGGAAGTTTTGCTTTAGTAAAAAGAAGTTTTAAAGAGATTGTTGTTGTTATTGATTTAGAAAATATATTGAAAGGAAAAATTAAATGATTAAATATTTTTTATATGCATTTATTCCTTTTATATTTTTATCATGTAGCGCTGTTTCAAAACCAGAAATAGAGTTCACAAAACCTGAACTTCAAGTAGCAAGAGAGAATCCAAAACCTAAAAGAAATAAGGGATCTTTATATTCAGTTCAAGGAAGTTCACTATTTGCTGATAAAAAAGATTTACAAATTGGAGATATTATTCAAGTAAAGATAAGCGAAGGTCTTCAACAAAAAAGTGATAATAAAAGAGAGTTAACAAGCAATAGACAAAATGATTTTGGTGGAGGAATGTTTACAGCAATGGGTGGAAATACTCTTGGTGGAACAGTGGGAAGTGCAACTGATAAATTTAATGCAAATTTAGGTGTAAATTTTGGTACTCAAAGTAATGATAGTGATAAGGGAAAAGTTAAAACTGAAGTAAAAGAGAATTTTGATACAGATATTTCAGCAATCATAGAAGAGGTTTATCAAAATGGAAATTATTTTATAAGAGGAACAAAAGAGATTTTGCTTGATGGTCAAAAACAAGAGATAATAATAACAGGAGTTATAAGACCTTATGATATAACTCCTGAAAACTCTATAAGCTCTGGACAAGTTGCAAATCTAAAGCTTTTATACAAAAAAGATGGTGTAGAAGCAGATGTTTTAACGACTCCTTGGGGAACAAGAATTATAAGAGCAATTTGGCCATTTTAATCTAATTTTAAGAAATGTAATGCGATAATAAGCTAATTTAAAGGAGTAAAAATGTTTTCAACATTATATGTTTCTCAATCTGGACTTAATGCTTCAAAATATGGTATTGAGAATGTTGGTAATAATCAAGCTAATGCAAATACTCCTGGTTATAAAAAAAGAGTTGCTGATTTAAGTGAAGTTAGAATTAATGGAGTTCATTTAACAGGGCAAGGTGTTAGTTTTGATGGAATAAGTAGAACAACATCTCAATATATGTATGATAAATTTTTAAATGAAAATACAAAAGTAAGTTATTATGATAAATTATCTAATATGCTTGGTGGAGTAGAAAAAATCTTTACTGAAACAGATACTAGTGGATTTTCAATAAGTTTGAATAAATATTTTCAATCTGTTGAAAATTTAAGAACAAATCCTAATTCTGAAGTTTATAAAAACCATATGCAGACTCAAGGAGTTGCAATTGTTGAAGATTTAAAAAATTTATATTCAAGTGTTGAAAAACAAGCTGTAATTGAGAAGCAAGAGTTAAAAACAGATGTTAAAGAGGTAAATTCTATTTTAAAAGAGATAGCTGATATAAATAGTAAAATATCAAAATACTCAGGCTCTGTGAATGATTTGTTAGACAAAAGAGATCACCTTGAATCAAAATTAGTACAATTTGTTGATGCAGATATAAGTAGAGATTCTGGATTTTATGAGATAAAAATAGGTGGAGTTGTAGCACTTAGTAATGATGTATTTGAAAAAGAGATTAATGTAAGCGATATTCACGAAAAACAAATAGATAGATTTAATTATATAAAACAAAATAGTGATGGTTCAACTACTGTTTATGACTCTTTAAAATATAATTCTGATTTTACTCCTAAAGCACCTTATGGTGTAGATGATGTTGTAACTTATAAGTTAAATAATGAATTTTCAGTTAGTGTTAGAATTGGTGAAACTATTTTAGGAAATTGGGATGGTGATCCAAACGGTGTTCCAACTGCAATGGTTGTTACAAATGATAATATAACTAGAGCATTTATGGTGAAGATAAATCAAGATGAAAATATGAGTAAACTAGTAACAGCATATAATGGTGAATATGTAAAAGATGAAAATGGAAAAAGTGTTCCAATGTATCCAAACAGTGATAATTATCTAATGATTGAATCAAATATTGATGGACTTGCAGGAGAGTTTGAAGGAAGATTTAGTGTAGAGAGAAAAGCAGGTGCTAATATAACTGCTAGAGAGGTAATTTATAATAACGATAAAACTAGTCAAAATGCTGTTAGTGATACAATTTTAACTATTTATGAAGATAAACTAGAGTTAAAAAGTGGAAGTATGAAAGCTCAAATTGAAAATTTAGCAAGTTCAAATCCAAATAATAAATTCCAAAGTTATTTAGATAAACTTGACTCAATAGCGCAAACTTTATCTGATACTTATTCAGCATATATAAGAGTTGGAAGTGAAGATTATATTTATGGTAAAGATGCTTCTGATGCTTATAATAATCCACCATTTCCACAAAATGGTGGAGATATTATAAACTTAAATCTATTTAGTGGAAGCAGTGTAAAAGATTTAAAATTTAACACTAACCAAGTTAATTATCTAAATCAACAAAATGTTGACTATCTTGCTACTTTACAATGGAAAAGTGATATATCTTTTAATGGTGGAGCTCAAGATCCAAATAATGATAACTCTACATCATTTGTTGAGTTTTATAGAACGTTAAAAGTTGGATTATCAACAAGCAAAGAAGAAGCTGCTTACTCTTTTGAAGTTCAAGATTCAATAGCTCAAAATTTAGGAGAAGCTTATAACAAAGTTGTAAAGGTTGATAGTGATGAGCAGATGCTTGATTTAATGAGATTTCAAGCCTCTTTTAGTGCAAATGCACAAGTAATTACTGCAGTTGATAGTATGATACAAACTCTTCTTGGTATGAAGAGATAACCCAATAAAAGGAGTTTAAAATGGCTGAAGGAATTTTAGGATTAGGACAAGGACAAGCAGGAGCATTAAATAATGATATGCTTGAAAAATTAAAAGCTGTTGATAGAAAAGCAACAGTTGAACCAATTGAAAAAAAATTAGAGAAATTTGATTTAGAGCGAGAAGCTATAACAAATATATCTACAAAAGTTGAAGATCTTTTATCTGCCGTTAAATTGTTCTCTTTAAATCAAACAACTTCTGTTAATGCTTTTAATCAAAAGAGTGCAAGTGTAATGGGAGATGGTGTTATATTTGATGCTCCAGATTTAAATTTATTAAAAAATGGTTCTATGAGAGTTCAAGTTGATGAATTAGCACAAAAAGATGTTTGGCAATCAGATTTGTTTGACGGACCAACAGTAACAAAAGATACTTTAGTTGACCAAGGAAATTTAACTATAAATGGTTCAACTATTGATACAAATGGTAAATCATATAGTGATGTGGTAAAAGAGATTAATAAAATAGACGGAGTTCAAGCCTCTTTGGTTGAAAATTCAGCTGGAGGATTTAGAATATCTATTAAAAGTAGTGAAACAGGTCTTGCAAGCAAGATAGATTTTACAGGTTCAGGTGCAGCTTTAAGCCATTTTGGTTATGATGATGTTAAAAACAATGTTTTAAAAGCTCAAGATATGGAACTTAGAGCAGATGGAGTTGATTATTCATCTAGTTCAAATACAGTTACAATTGATGGATTAAAAATAACAGCTACAAAAGAAACTGGTGATTCAACAATAAATATAGAGAATGATACTTCATCTTTGGCTACACAAATGAAAGATTTTGCAGATAAATATAATGATTTAAGAGCTGCAATTGATAATGAGATTTATAGTAGTGAATCTAGTATTGATAACAAAGGTGCCTTAAGAGATATATTAGCAAATATTAAAAATGAACTATTTGGTTCAGGAGCTGGTTCAAGCTCAATATTTAGTTTTGGATTCTCTCTTGATGAAAAAAATGGAAATCTACTTTTTAATCAAAAAGATTTCGAAAATTCAACAAAAAATGGAACAGCTGATTTAGAAGCACTTTTTGCAGGAACTCCTGATAAAAAAGGTATAGCAACATCTATTGATGAGGTAATTAGTATTAGTGGTGTTAAAAAAAGTTTGATTGATTATGAAATAAATATGATTTCAAGAGAAGAGACTCTTAAAAAAGATAAAGAGGCTGCTGAAAAAACTCTTGATAGCAGATATGCAACAATGGCACAGCAGTTTGCATCTTATGGAGTTATTATAAATCAAATGGAAGCATCGTTTTCAGGTTTAAAAATGATGATACAACAATCAATTGCTTCAAAATAGAGGATAGTTTAACATCCTCTATTTAAGCAAAGATATAATATACTCAAAAAAAATTGTTAGCTGGAGTTAAAATTTATGGGGATTGAATTATATAATCAACAAAATGCTGTAACAGATGATCCATATGCACTTGTATTAAAGCTGTATGAAGGAATAATAAAATATTTATCATTTGCAAAAAGTGCTATAAATGATGGTGATATTGAGAAAAAATTTACATATATAAATAAATCTATTGCAATTTTTGATGAACTTAGAAATGTACTTGATTTTGATGGTGGTGAGGTTGCTTACTACTTAGATGGATTATATTTATACCAAATAGAGACGCTATTTAGTGCTGGAGTTGATGATAATATAAATAAAATCAATCAAGTTATAAAAGTTGTTCAAGGAATGATTGACGCATGGAAAGAAGAGACTGGTCTTTAAAACTTTTGAGTGAATTAAACTACATTAATTCACTTGATTCTTATGAAAAAGCTGATGCTATAGTAGCTTGGTATCAAGATAACTTTACAAATAATAAAATAGAAGATTTAGATTTAAAGCTTGATGATTTAAAAAGATTTGAAGAGCTTTTTTTTGTAAATCTTAACTTTTTAAAAGAGCAAAAAGAGATAGCTAGACAAGATTTGAATAATCTTAAAAAAATGAAAAATTTTTTAAAAAACTAAATCTTTAAAATCTATATTTTTAATAAAAATATACTCTCTAATATTTTTTGGTAACTTTTTAACTCTACATTTTTCTTTAAAATCTTTTGGCATATTTATTTTTATTTTTGGAGCTATAAAAATAGAGGTTTCTGTAATAGCAATATTTATTTTATGGGCTATTGTAAGCTCTTTTTGTTTTATTATCTCCTCTCTTTGTAAAGATGATATTAAAATACCTCTTTTTTTTAAAGATTTATCAATAACTCTTAAATTTAAATTATCATCATTTTGGTTTTTAAAAATTTCTAATTCTTCAATTTTTCTAATTGGATAAAAATCTATATTTAGTGAGTTTAAATCATTATGTAAAAAGTTAAAACTACTTTTTACACCCTCTTTGAACTCTTTTAAAAAAGAGTTTGAAAAACTGTTTCTAAAGTAGTTTCTTTTATATTTTTCATCTATATTTGATTCATCTACAAAATATTTTATATTTTTATTTTCAAGATAAGATATTAACTCATCTTTTGAGAAATTTAATAGAGGTCTATAGATTTTATAAAATTCTTTATCTTCGATTTTATTCATTCCTAAAAGTTCAATTAATCCAGCCCCCTTTGATAGTTGCATCAAAAACCACTCAAATTTATCATTTAATTGATGAGCTGTGATTAGAAAATCATAAGAGTTTTTTTTAATAATCTCTTCAAAAAAATTGTATCTTGCATCTCTTGCTTGTTTTTCAAAATTTGATAAATTTTCTAAAAATATATCTTTTATATATATTTTTTTATTAAACTTTTTTGCTAAGTTTTTTGCGTGTGCAACTTCCTCTTTTGATTGCTCTCTTATATTGTAATCAACAATAGCAATATCAAAAGGTATATTTGAGTTCAAAAGAAGAAAAAAAAGTGCAGTAGAATCAACTCCTGCAGAAAATGCAAGAAGATTTTTACTACTTTTAATTTCTGAAAAATCTAAATTCATACTTTTTTAATTATTTTAGCTAGTAATTTATCACCAGCTATATCAGTTATTAAAACTTCATAAATATCACCAAATACAATTTTCTCTTCATTTTCATTATCATTTATATATATTTCCCCATCAATTTCAGGAGCCCAAATAGTTTTTCTAGCACTTAGTAGATATTCATGTTCATCACTTTCACCACTTATATACACTTCAAAAGTTTTACCAATATCATTTTTTAAAGATTTTAAAGTTGTATTAGAGATAATTTCTCCTAAAATTTCAGCTCTTTCATCTATTAACTCTTGTTCAATTTTATCATCTCTAGTTTCTGCTGATGTACCTTCTTCATCTGAATATGAAAATACATTTGATCTATCAAATCCAAAGTTTTCAACAAACTCACAAAGCTCTTCAAAATCTTCTTCACTCTCTCCAGGATGTCCAGCAATAAATGTAGTTCTTACAAATGAGTTTGGTTTTGATTTCATATACTCCATAAGTTCTCTTAATTTTTCTGCACCTTTTCCTCTTTTCATAATCTTTAACATATTTTGTGATATGTGTTGAAGAGGCATGTCAAAGTAGTTTACAAAAACTTTTGAGCTTGCAATTTTATCAATTAGATTAAAAGTAGTTGTACTTGGATATAGATATAAGATTCTAGCTGTTTTAACACCATCTATTTTTTCAACTGCATCAATTAACTGCTCTAATCCATCATTAAATCCTAAATCTCTTAAATATGATGATGAGTCTTGTGATACAAAAGAGAAATCTTTAAAACCTTTTTTAACAAGATTTGTTACCTCTTTTACAAGTGATTCTAAAGTTCTTGAGTGAAGTTTTCCTTTAAATGATGGAATTGCACAAAAAGAACATGTTTGGTTGCAACCTTCGCTTAGTTTTACAAAAGCGTGAAAAGATGATCCAGTTATTACTCTTTCATCCTCATCGCTTGCTAAAAACACCTCATTTGAAAAGCTACTTCTTTTTTCATTTACCAATTTATCAATTTTGTCATAATCTCCAACACCTGTAAAAATATCAATTTCAGGTAACTCTTTTTGAAGTTCTCCTTGATATCTTTGGCTTAAACATCCAGCCATAACTAAAACAGACTCTTTTTTTCTATCTTCGTGTAGATTTAAAATTGTATTTAAACTCTCTTCTTTTGCACTATCTATAAATCCACATGTATTTACTATAATTAAATCGGCATTTTGTGCATCATCTGTTATTTCATAATCTCTAAGCCGACCTAGCATTACTTCACTATCTACAAGATTTTTTGTACAACCAAGGCTTACCATATGAAGCTTTTTTGTAGGTTTTTTTTCACTAAATTTCATATATATTTATCCAATATTTTATAATTTTTTGGATTTTAACATATAAGAGCATTTATACAAATTAATAAGTTAAAAAGTTGTATCATAAGATTTTTAAGATAAGGAGTAATATAAATAAATCTTCAAAAGATGCTTTTATAAAATTTGATAGAGATTTAAAAGTTTTTGGTAATTTAGGTTGTAATAATTTTTTTGCTAGATATAAATTAGATAAAAATATATTACATATTAGTAAAGTTGGAAGTACTATGATGATGTGTCAAAATATGGAAACTGAACAAAATTTATAAAAGAGTAGAACTACTACTCTTTTAGTTTGTTGTTGAATCTCACATCCAAATATTATCAAGAAGTCTGATACTTCCAAATCTTACAACTACTAAAATAATTGTATTTGATTGTTCAATTATCTCTATTTCATTAAAATTTCTATCAACAACTTTTACATATTCAACATCAAGACCATTTAAAACTTCATAAATTTTATCTTTTATTATTTTAGAATCTCGCTCTCCTTTTGCAATTAAGTTTCCAGCCATATAAATAGATTTTGAAATTTTAAGAGCTTCCTCTTTTTGTTTAGGAGTTAAATATACATTTCTAGAACTAAGAGCTAATCCACTATTTTCTCTTACAATATCGCAAGGAACTATATTTATAGGTAAGAATAGATTTTTTACCATCTGTTGAATTAGTGTTAATTGCTGAGCATCTTTTTTGCCAAAATATGCATTTGTAGGTTGAGTTAAATTGAATAGTTTTAATACTACTTGTAAAACCCCATCAAAATGTCCAGGTCTTGTAAATCCTTCTAAGACATAACTATTTTGTGGAGCTTTAATTAAAACTTCATCATCTTCATACATAGTTTCTATATTTGGCATAAAAAGATAATCAACTTTGCACATTTGGCAAATTTTGATATCAGCTTCCTCTTTCCTTGGATATTTATCTAAATCTTCACCTTTTAAAAATTGTGTAGGATTTACAAAAATGGATACTATAACTATATCGTTATTATCTCTTGCATTTTTTATTAAAGAGATATGTCCATCGTGTAAAGCACCCATTGTTGGAACAAATCCAATTTTTCCATTTAAATTTTTTCTAATATTTTTCAGCTCTTCAACAGTTTTAACTATTTGCAATACTATTTCCTTTTTATGATTTTATTTTTCATTGTAGTTTGGATTTAGTTTTAATAATACTAAATCAGCAATCATATTTCCAATAAGTGTTAGAAATGCTCCAATTATAAGTATTCCCATAATTACTGGATAATCATGGCTTAAAGCACTTTGATAAAATAGCAATCCCATTCCATCTATTGAAAATATTGTCTCTAAAATTACACTTCCACCAATAACTCCTGGAAGAGATAGCCCTAGAAGAGTTATTACAGGTGGATATAAGTTTGGTAAAATATAGTATCTTAAGATTTTTTTATTATCTAATCCTCTAGCTTTAGCAAAAAATATATAATCACTTTTTAAAATTTCAATAGTTAATGCTCTTATATATAAAATCAAACTTCCAATTCCACCAAAAACTATTATAAAAATAGGTAATACTAAATGCCAAGCAAAATCTAAATAGTAGTTAAAACTTCCATCATTTGGTACACTATGAAGCCCAGCTATTGGAAAAAGTTCAAATTGTATAGAAAAAATTAAAACTAAAATAAGTGCTAAATAAAAAGATGGCATTGAAAAACTTAAAAGTGATAGCTGTTTTGTAAACCTATCAAAAATTAACTCTTTTTTCATAGCAGCTTTTATTCCAAGATATAAACTTATTAAAAATACTAAAATCATAGAGATTATGTTTATTGTTAAAGTAATTGGAATTCTGCTTAAAATCTCATCTTTTACAGTAGATCCACTTGAAAAAGATATTCCAAAATCTAGTTGCAAAATTGAGTAAACCCACGAAAAAAATTGAATATATAGTGGTTTATCCAAGCCATAAATTTTTTTCAACTCTTCAATTGCTTCAGGTGTTATATTTGGATTTAGCTCACCACTTGCAAAAAATGAGTTAGGAGCTAAATTTATTGCAATAAATGAGATTAGGCTAATAATAAATAGCATAATAATAATGTATAATAATTTTTTTAAAAATAGATTCATAACATAGATTATACAAAAGATAGGATTAAATGATAGGTATTGATATAGTTAGTATTGATAGAATAAAAAAGATGTACGAAAAGTTTGGTGATAAGTTTTATGATAGATTTTTATGTGAAGATGAAAAAAAACTTGTAAAATCTCCTCAAAATGCAGCTGGTTTTTGGGCTGCAAAAGAGGCTGCTAGTAAAGCTATTGGTACTGGAATTGGAGAGATTTGTTCATTTTATGATATAAAAATTAAAAAAGATGAAAATGGTGCTCCAAAGATAAAGTATAGTAAAGATTTAAGAAAAAAATTTAAGATAAAAAAATCATCTTTGAGTGTCACTCACGATGGTGGTTTTGCAATAGCAGTTGTAGTAAAT
>NZ_JBAZAH010000056.1:0-10650 GCF_041672065.1 Aliarcobacter sp.
TAAGCAACAAAGAGATTAAATATGTAAAAGAGGATTGTAAAACAATTTTTGATGAGAATAAAAAAGCTTTAATATCACATGGAACAGTTCAAGATATTACAGAATTAACAGTTGCAAAACAAAAAATAGAGCAAGAGAGATTTGCTTTAAAAGAGCAACAAGAGCTTTTAGAAACAATATTTAACAATACAATAGATGGCTTAGCAATAATAGACAAAGATACAAATTTTATTAAAGTAAATAAAACTTATTGTGAATTAACAGGATATACTCAAGAAGAGCTTTTGCAAACATCTTGTATTGCTTTAACTGCACCTGAAGATATTCAAAGAGTAAAAGCACTAAATGAAGAGTTTATAAAAGGGGATATTCAAAATATAACTATTGATAAATCTTGTATTGGAAAATATAGAAAAATTGATTCTAGGATTTTTTCATCTTGGTTACCAGACAAAGAGCATATTTTGATTAATATGAAAGATTTAACAAGTGATAACATATTAAAAGAACAAGCTAAACTTTTTTCAATGAAAGGTATGTTGGAGAATATTGCACATCAATGGAGACAACCTTTAAGTATTATAAGCTCGATTGCAAGTGGCATAAATATATTGAAAAAATATGATAAGCTAAATAGTTATGACTTTGAAAAAGATATGAATCTTATTTTACAACAGGTAAATTATCTATCAAATACAATAGAAGATATTAGCAATTTTGTAGTTGATGATAAGAGTTTAGAATCTACTAGTTTAGTATCTATTTTAGAAAAGAGTTTAAATATTTTTAATCCAATTGCAAAGGTGAATAGTATTAATATAGTGGTTGATTTTGATGAAGATTTGCTTTTAAAAGCCTATCCAAATGAGTTGATTCAATCTTTTATAAATATTTTGACAAATTCAAAAGATGCTTTAATAAAACAGACAGAAGATAGATATATATTTGTAAGTACAAAAAGTGATAAAGATTTGTTTATAATAGAGATAAAAGATAGCGGAAAAGGTGTAGATAAAGCTATTATTAATAGAGTTTTTGAACCATATTTTACAACAAAACATCAAAGTTTAGGTACAGGAATAGGTCTATCTATGACTCATAATTGTATTAATATAAGACATAATGCAACCATAGAAGTAGCAAATAGTGAATATATTTATAATAATAAAAAATATAGAGGCTTAAGTACAAAAATCTACTTTAAAAAGTAGATTTAAGCTTTATAGCTTCTAATTATTAAGTAAGATATAAAAGATAATAAAGTTATACTAAAAGCTATTATAAAAAATCCATTATCATCAAAATATAGCGCAATAGATGAGATAAGTGCTCCCAAACCAAACTGTAAAACACCAATAACTCCACTAGCAACTCCAGCATTTTTTGAGAAGTGCTCAAGAGCAATTGCCATACAATTTCCAAAAACAAAAGCCATCATACTCATATAAGCAGCCAAAACAATAACAGTTTGAATCAAAGTTATATTTTGGTGAATTAAAATAAAAATTAATCCAACAACTATTTGAAAAAGTATTGCAAATTTTACAATACTCAAAGCATTATATTTTTTAAGAAGATTTACATTTACTTTTATCATAAACATTAAAATAATAAAATTTATTCCAAAAAATAGTGGAAAATAGTCTGTTTTTATTCCAAAATATTCAATATATATAAATGATGTTTTGGCGATTAATATAAAAAAACCTCCAAAACTAATAGCAAGTACCAACATAGCTTTCATAGCTTTTTTGTGTGTTAGAACAGATTTATAGGACTCTAAAACTTTTTGCTCACTTTTTACAAAACTCTCTGGCAAATCTTTGTAGACTAAAAATGCTACAAATAAAGAGTATATTGTTAGAAATACAAAAATACCTTCCCATGGATAAAAATGTATTATTAAAGCACCAAAAACAGGAGCCAATAAAGGTGCAATACTTCTAATAATCCCAATCAATGAAAATACCTTTGCAGCCTCTTGCCCTTTAAATCTATCTCTTACAGCAGCAGCTGCATTTACAACTGTAATTCCTCCAAAAAATGCCTCTAAAAATCTATATATCCAAAGTTCATAAACATTTGAACTAAATATTATTAAAAAACTAAAAAAAGCAAAACCAATAAGTCCCAAAATAGAACCAAATCTTCTTCCATATCTATCAGAAATTGGTCCACCAAAAATCTGTCCAACTGCAAAACCTATTAAAAATATTGATAAAGATAGTTCAATTTTATGTATATTTACATCAAAATATTTTGCAATTTCAGGAATTGATGGAAGATAAGTATCTGTTGCTATTGGAGCAACTGAAGATAAAATAGATAATAGAATAATTAAATATATATGGCTAGTTGATTTTTTCATAAAGACTCTTTAAAATGTATTGTATATAAGTGAGTTAAAAAGAAGAGATGATTAAGGGAAAATCCCTTAATCACTATTTTGTCATGCTAGATAGCATCCATAAATCTTTTTCAAGTTTTGCAACTTTCTCATCTGCAAAAGCTTCTGTTCCTTTGTCTGCATTTTCACCTGCAAGAGCGCTTAGTTTTTTAAACTCTTCTAAAAGGTATTTGAAATCTTCAGTAATTTTTTCAACAATCTCTTTTGATTTAAAACTATCACCTGTTTCAGTTTTTATTTTTGTTGTTTTTACTAAATCATCAATTGTTAAAAGTGCTTTCCCACCTAAAATTATCGCTCTTTCAGCAGCATCATCAAACAGAGTTGACATCTCATCATAAACACCTTCTGTGTAGTTATGAACTGGATGAAAATCCATACCTTTTACATTCCAGTGATAATTATGTAATTTTACATAAAGAGCATGTGCATCAGCTTGAATTTGATTTAATTGTTTTATTACTTTTGACATTTTTGAATCCTTTATTTTAAAATGGGTTCTATTATATAACCATAAATATCATTTGTCAATATTATTTGATAATATTTATAATCTCCAAAGGCTCTTTTACAATAAAATCAGCACCATGCTCTTTTAGCTCTTTTTCATCTCTAAAGCCCCATAAAACACCAATTGCCTTCATATTTGCACTTTTTGCTGTTTGCATATCAACTTTTGTATCTCCAACAAAAAATATCTCACTTGGATTAATTTTTAGTTTTGAAGCAATATTTAGTGCTTGAATAGGATCTGGTTTTTTAGCTTGTTGCTCTTTTTGTCCATGAACTTCTAAAAATGGATAATCTTTAAATAATGTTTTTACATACTCTTTTGTCATAAAATCTGGTTTGTTTGATAAAACTGTTAAATTACAATCTAATTTAACAAGCTCATCTAAAAGTTCATAAATGCCATCATAAGGTTTTGTATTTTTATGAAGATTAAATTCATAAAGTTCTTTAAATCTTTTTGTGGCTTCATCTTTTAATTCAATACTATTCTTTAAAGCATTATCTATTAAAACATCCATTCCACTTCCAACAAAATATTTATATTCATCTATTTTATAAGTATCTAATTTTAAGCTTGTTAAAACTTCATTCATACACAGAGCAATATCATAAATAGAGTCTAAAAGTGTTCCATCTAAATCAAAAATAAGTGTTTTTTTCATATTTAACCTTTATAATAAAAATAGAAGTTTAACCAATATTTTCATAAATTGAGATTTTATGTAACAAAATTTATGTAAATATTGTAAAAATAAAAGCCCTAAAAATAGGCGTTCTAAATAAAAGTGTAACTTTTTTACAAAAATAATCTTTAGATTGAAAAAAAAAGTTGCATATTAATAAAACTAAACTATATTGTGGCTATAATAGCAACTGTTTATCAATTATATTTTCAAATATAAATTGAGATTGAATTTTCATTAAAAACGGTTAATTATAAAACGGTATAATTAAATCATTATAAAATTTTGGAGTAATAAAATGAATGCATCAGATTTATTTGTAAAAGCATTAGAAAACGAAGGTGTTGAGTACATTTTTGGTGTTCCTGGTGAAGAGAATTTAGATTTCTTGGAAGCTATGAGAAAATCAAATATTAAACTTATATTAACAAGACATGAACAAGGTGCAGGATTTATGGCTGCAACTTATGGAAGATTAACAGGAAAAGTTGGAGTTTGTTTAGCAACTTTAGGCCCTGGTGCTACAAACTTTGCTACTTGTGCTGCTTATGCACAATTAGGTGGAATGCCTATGATGATGATAACTGGTCAAAAACCAATTAAAAAATCAAAACAAGGAAGATTCCAAATCATTGATATTGTTAGAATGATGAGACCGATGACTAAATTTGCAAAACAAATTGTAAATGTTCATAATATCCCTTCTGTTGTAAGAGATGCATTTAAAATTGCAACAACTGAAAGACCTGGTGCTGTTCATATTGAACTACCTGAAGATATTGCACACGAACCTGTAGATGCTGATACAACAATCTATCCAGTTTACAATGTAAAATATCCAGCAGCAGTTGATGAGGTTATTGCAGAAGCAGTTGCTATGATTGAAAAAGCTAAAAGACCACTACTTTTAATTGGGGCAGGTGCAAATAGAACAAGAATAGGAAATACTTTAACAGATTTAGTAAATAAAACTGGTATGGCATTCTTCTCTACTCAAATGGGTAAAGGTGTTATTGATGAAAATCACCCAATGTGTTTAAGTGCTGCTGCATTAAGTAAAGATGATTTTGTTCACTGTGCAATTGATAGAGCAGATTTAATTATCAATGTTGGACACGATGTTATTGAAAAACCACCATTTTTTATGTCAAATAAAGAGGGTGCAACAAAAGTTATGCATGTTAACTTCTTCCCATCTGAAGTAGATGATACTTACTTCCCACAAATGGATGTTGTTGGAGATATCGCAAGTAATATTGCAAAAATAACTGAGAAAATAAAAGTTCAAGCTCACTGGGATTTTGATTACTATACAAGAATGGCAGAAGAGATTAGAACTAGATTATCAAAATATTTTGGTGATAATAGATTCCCAATTTTACCTCAAAGAGCTGTAAGAGCTATTAGACAAACATTAGCTGCTGAAGATATTGTAACGCTTGATAATGGTGTTTATAAATTATGGTTTGCAAGAAACTATAGATGTGCAAAACCAAATACACTTTTACTAGATAATGCACTTGCAACTATGGGAGCTGGACTTCCTTCTGGAATGATGGCAAAAATGATCAATCCAAATAAAAAAGTTGTTTCAGTTTGTGGAGATGGTGGGTTTATGATGAACTCTCAAGAGATGGAGACAGCTGTTAGATTAGGACTTGATTTAACTGTAATTATTCTAAATGATAATGCATACGGAATGATTAAATGGAAACAAACAGGAATGGGATTTGAGTCATTTGGACTTGATCTTGGAAACCCTGATTTTGTTAAATATGCTGAATCTTATGGAGCTCATGGTTATAGACCAAAATCTGTTGAAGAGTTTGAAGCTACTTTAGAAAAATGTGTAAATAGCAAAGGTGTACATTTAATTGATTTAGCAGTTGATTACTCTTTAAATCACTCAATCTTAAATGAGTTACTACCAAATAAAACTTGTTTAGTTTAATCTAAACAATCTTAGAAAGGGGCTTTAGATTTAAAGCCCCTTTTTTAATCTTTAAAATTAAAATTCAAAGGAGAAAATATGAGTACGATAGAAGTTACATCACCATTTGATGGAAAAGTAGTTGGAACTGTAAAATTTAACACTTATGAAGAGGTTGAAGCAGCTATTGATTTAGCACATAAAACTTTTTTAGATAGAGATAATTGGATTCCAAAATATAAAAGAATAGAGATTTTAGAAAATGTTATGAAAATTATGAGTTCTCAAGTTGAAGAGCTTACAATCCTTTGTGCAAGTGAAGGTGGAAAACCATATATTGACTCTAAAGTTGAAATTCAAAGAGCTATAAATGGAATTAAAATTGCTATTGAGCAAATAGGACTTCAAGAAGGTCATGAGATTGCTATGGGTCACACAGCATCAAGTGCAAATAGAATTGCATACACAATGAAAGAGCCAATAGGTGTTGTTGCTGCAATTTCTGCATTTAATCACCCATTTAATCTTGCTGTTCATCAAGTAATTCCAGCAATTGCTGTTGGATGTCCAGTAATTATTAGACCAGCAACTCAAACTCCAATGAGTGCGATTAAATTAGTAGAGATTTTAAAAGAGGCTGGTTTACCAAATGGTTGGGCTCAAGCTGTTGTTTGTGATAGAAATGCTGGAGAGTTATTAGTAACAAGTCCTAAAACAGCATTCTTTACATTTATTGGTTCTGGTCCTGTTGGTTGGTATTTAAACTCTAAATCATCTCCAGGAACTAGAAGTGCATTAGAGCATGGTGGAGTTGCACCTGTTATTGTTGAGCCAGATGCAGATATTGAAGCTATGATTCCAGATTTAGTAAAAGGTGGATTTTATCACGCTGGTCAAGTTTGTGTATCAGTTCAAAGAATTTTTGTTCATGAATCAATTGCAGACACAGTAGCTTCTAAAATTGCCGAAAAAGCTTCAAAACTAGTTGTTGGAAATCAACTTGATCCAAAAACTGAAGTTGGACCACTAATTAATCACAATGAAGTAAACAGAGTTGAAGAGTGGGTAAATGAAGCAGTTACAAAAGGTGGAAAAATTTTAACAGGTGGAAAAAGAATCTCTGATTCTTGTTTTGAACCAACAGTTATTTTTAATCCAAGTGATGATGCGATTATCTCTCAAAAAGAGATTTTTGGACCAGTTGTTTGTGTATATTCATATAAAACTTTAGATGAAGCAATTGCTAGAGCAAATCAACTAGATGTTTCATTCCAAGCAGCAGTATTTACAAAAAATATTGATACAGCTTTAAAATCTATAAAAAGATTAAATGCAACAGCAGTTATGGTAAATGACCATACAGCATTTAGAGTTGACTGGATGCCATTTGGTGGAGCTAAAACTTCAGGATTAGGACTTGGTGGAATTCCAGACTCTATGAGAGAGATGCAAAATCAAAAAATGATGGTTATTAAATCACCAGTTTTATAAAAATAATTGCTTAATTTATAAGTAATTTTCACTCAACAAGAGTTTGCCACACTTAGGATACAAAATTTATAATTTTGACCAAGTGGGCAAAATTGTCTCTTTCAAACTACTTATAAAAATAACTACTAAAAATCAAAATAAAGATTAGATAAATGACTTGGGAAGATATTATAGATTTAGAGAAACAAAAAGATTACTATAAATCTTTAGAAAAAGAGATAAACAAAAGATATGAAACTACTACAGTATTTCCTGAGAAAAAAAATATTTTTAAAGCTTTTTCTTTGACAAAACTTGATAATCTAAAAGTTGTAATATTAGGACAAGATCCATATCATGGTTTTGGACAAGCCCAAGGTTTGGCATTTTCAACTCCAGCTAATATAAAAAATCCACCATCTATGCAAAATATATTAAAAGAGATAAACAGTGATTTGGGCAAAAAATCTATTTGTGAAGATGGAGATTTAACACCTTGGGCAAAACAAGGAGTGCTTCTTTTAAATACAATTTTAACTGTAGAAGAGGCAAAACCAAAATCTCATCATAATCTTGGTTGGGAAGTTTTTACAGATAATATAATTAAATATATAAGCGATAATTGCGAAGATACTATTTTTATTCTTTGGGGAAGCCCTGCTATTTCAAAAACAAAATTAATAGATAGAAAAAAACATCATATTTTAATAGCTCCACACCCAAGCCCACTTAGTTCATATAGAGGATTTTTTGCTTGTAAACACTTCTCTAAAACAAATGATATTTTAAAATCTTTAAATAAAGAAGCTATTATTTGGTAGATTAATTAAAAAGATTCATAACCCTTGATTTAATTTTTCCAAGAGAGAGTTTTATAGCTGAATATTTCATAACTTTTGCAATACTTTTCCATCTATCTTTTTCATAACAAGGTTTTGGACAATTTCTACATCTTGGTTTAGTTTCGTGGGGACAATTTTGTAGTTTAGTAAATGAGTAGTTAATTGCTTCAAAACACTCTTTGCAAAGATATAAATCTATATCTATTTTTAAATCTTTATATATTTGAATTTCAGATTTATTATATTGATTTTGATGCTTATCTATACAATATAACTCATAAAACTTCTTAAGAGTTTTAACTTCACTTATAAATTTTTCACTTGTCATAAAATCTTCTTTACTCTATTTTTATAATTTTTGCATACAATACAAAATATTTTCTTGATAGTTATCAAGAGAAAGGAACAAAATATGAGAAAAGTTTTTGATGATTATGAGTTTTTTAATTTTTTAGATAAAAAAGATTTAGATAGGCTAAAAGAGATATCATTTAAAAAAAAGTATCAAAAAGATGAGATACTTTTTTACAAAGGGGATGAACCAAAGTTTTTACACCTTTTAACAAAAGGAATAGTAAAGCTTTATACTCATGATTTTAAAGATAATGAGATAATAATTCATAATCTAATAGCTCCATCTTTAATAGCTGAAATTGTAAACTATGAAGAGATAAATTTTTTAGCAAATTGCTCTTGTGAAACTGATTGTGAAGTTATTTTAATAGATTATAGAAAATTTAAAGATGAGTTTTTATTAAAACCACAAATTGCAATGTTTTTTATAAAATCTTTAACTAAAAAGATAAAATATTTAGAGAGTTTTATAAACTATAATGTATCTTTAAATAGTATTGAAAAAATAGCGAAATTTTTGTTAGAAAATGAAGAGTTATTGAAAAACTTAAGACAGATAAAGATTGCACAAATATTAAATATAACTGCTGAAACATTTTCAAGACAACTTGCAAAACTAAAAAAAGATGGTGTTATAGAAAATGATAAAGGTCATATTAAAATTTTAGATCATAACAAGCTTTTATCTTATGTTGGTAATTTTTGATACAAATCTTTTATTTCTTGTTATAATTTTGCAATTATAGAAATAGGAGAATGTATGAAAAAAATAACAAAATCAATAGTTGCTGCAACACTACTTACTACAAGTTTAAATGCAGCTAGTTTTCAAGTTTTAGGTTCAAAAGCAACTTCAATGGGTGGAGCTGGTATTGCTACATCACCATCATCACTTGCAAGTTACAATAATCCAGCTCTATTAGCAAAAAATAAAAAAACTTTTGCATTTCACACAGGAGTTGGAGTTGGATATAGAGATAATGGAGTTTTGGATACAGTTAGTCAACTGGACGATTTAAATTTTTCTGATTTAGTTGAGCTGGCTGAAAATACAACAGGTTTGAGTGGAGTTTCAATTGATGATTTAACAAAATTAAATCAATCAAAAAATATTATCCTAGGAGCAAACAATCAATCTTTTAATGTAGCACCAACAGTTGATGTAGCATTTGCGATTAAAAACTTTGGTTTTGGTATTTTTGCAAATGCTGATGTTGCTGGAACTTCAAAAGTAGATCAAAAATATAACAGATTAATATTTAAAAATGGTACAAACTATTATGAATTAAATTCAGATAATAGTGTTACAGTTAGTAATCAAGCATATTATGAAAATAGTTCTTTAATCTATGCAATGGATGAGGGTATTGGAAATACAGGAGTTCAGCTAGATGGTCTTGCTGTTATTGAGATACCAGTTGCCTATGGACATGCTTTTGGTACAGATTTTGGAGATATCTATTTAGGAGGAGCTTTTAAGCTAATGAAAGGAACTACATATAGTAGTTTTCATAGTTTTTCAAGCGATAAAGATATAAGTGATGATTTTGACAAAAATAAAAAAGATTCTACAACAGTTGGTTTAGATTTGGGAGTTGCATATAATCCATCTTTTGATGAAGATTTAACTTTGGCTCTTGTGGGAAAAAATTTAAATTCTCCTAGTTTTGATAGAATAAATGGTGGGGAGTTTAAATTAGATCCAATGGTAAGAGCTGGAGCTGCATATAAAATTAGTTTTGTAGAACTTGCTTTTGATGTTGATTTAACTGAAAATGAATCAATAAATGGTATGAAATCAAGATATGTAGGAGGAGGTGCTAGTTTTGATCTATTTATTCTTGATTTAAATGCTGGAGTAATGAAGAATTTATCAAGCAATGATGATTCTGGTTTGATATACACAGCTGGAGTTTCTATGGGACCTGTTGAATTATCTGCTCAAATGGCAAGTAAATCTACTCATATAGATGGAACAAAATTACCAAAACAAGCAAGTGTTAATTTAGCTATTGCATTTTCTTGGTAAAAATTAGGAGATATCTCTCCTAATTATAATTATAAAAAAAGAGTTTAAATTGAAAATACTATTTTCTCCAAGTGAGACAAAAATTTCTGGTGGTGATAAAATTGATTTTAGTAAAAATAATTTTATATTTCCAGAGCTTTTTAACAAAAGAGCAAAGATTGTAAAAGCATATAATGATTTTTTAAAAACTGCATCAAAAAGTGATTTAGAAAAACTTTTTGGAACAAAAAAAGATGATGTAATAGAAAAATATAGAGTCGATATCTTCTCTTTACCTCTTAAAAAAGCAATTCAAAGATATGAAGGTGTTGCTTATGATTATTTAAATTATAATAATTTAGATAAAAATGAACAAAATTATATAGATGAAAATGTTTTGATTTTTTCAAATATTTTTGGTGTTATAAAAGCAAGTGATTTGA
>NZ_JBAZAH010000057.1:0-10484 GCF_041672065.1 Aliarcobacter sp.
AAACACCCAATTTTTCAACTTCAACTAATTTTTCAAGTCCATCAATATTTGCAAGTAAAAATCTTGCTGTATTTCTTATTTTTCTATAAAGTTCACCATTTTGTTTTAAAATATTATCAGAGATTTTTTGATCATTTTGATAATCACTCATTGCAACCCATAATCTAAGTATTTCAGAACCATATTCTTTCATAATTTTTGCTGGTTCGACTGTATTTCCCTTTGATTTAGACATTTTTTCGCCTTTTTCATCCATGGTAAATCCATGAGTAACTAAAGCTTTATAAGGAGCAATTTCACTTGAAGCAAGTGTAGTTAAAAGTGAAGATTGGAACCAACCTCTATGTTGATCACTTCCTTCAAGATACATATCAGCTGGGAATGTTCCAGCATCATAATTTCCACTTCTTAAAACAGCATTTTGTGTACTTCCACTATCAAACCAAACATCCAAAATATCCAAAGTTTTTTCTAAATCATCAGGATTTAATCCACTTCCAGGATATAATAAGTCTTTAATTTCCATATCGTACCAAGCATCACAACCATGTTGTTCAAAGATCATTGCTGTAAAGTTTAATACTTTTTCATCAAAAATTATCTCATCAGTTTTTTTATTTCTGAAAAATGCAATTGGAACTCCCCAGTCTCTTTGTCTTGAGATACACCAATCAGGTCTTCCATCAAGCATAGCTTTTAATCTATTTCTTCCCCACTCTGGATAGAATTTTAGATTTTCAACTACTTCCAGAGCATTTTCTCTTAATGTTTGATTTTTTTCTCCATACTTATCATCAATAGAGATAAACCACTGTTTTGTTGCTCTAAAAATAATTGGTGTATGAGTTCTCCAACAGTGTGGATAAGAGTGTCTAATATCTACTCTTTTTAATAAAGCAGCTCCTAACTCTTCTAAAATCAACTCATTTGCTTTAAATACATTTAATCCTAAATATTTATCACAATCTTTAAATAGTTTTTCTCTAATAATTGTTTCATCATATTTTCCATAAGCATCAACTGGCATAATCACTTCAATACCATATTTAAGTGATACTTTATAGTCATCCTCTCCATGTCCTGGTGCTGTGTGAACTGCTCCACTTCCAGAATCCATTAAAACATGCTCTCCAAAAATAACTCTAGAGTCTCTACCATTTAGTGGATTTGTAGCTTTTGTATTTTCTAATTTTAATACATCTATTGTCTCAATAATAGACCCTTTTATAACCTCTTGCTCAATTAAAGAGTTATATAGTTTACGAGCTACTATAAATTTATCACTTGTAAGAACATACTCTTCATCTTTATTTAGTGCAATCGCTTGATTTGCTGGAAGAGTCCAAGGTGTTGTTGTCCAAATAATAATACTAGCATCAAGATCTTGATGTTTAAATGCCACATAAATTGAAGGTGAAGTTTTATCTTCATACTCAACTTCAGCTTCAGCTAAAGCTGTTTGAGCTGCCCATGACCAATAAACAGGTTTACTTCTTTGAACCAATAATCCTTGTTTTGCAATTGTACAAAGCTCTCTATAAATATTTGCTTCAAATTTAAAATCCATTGTTAAATATGGATTTTCCCAATCAGCAATAACTCCAAGTTGTTTAAACTCATCTTTTTGAATTTCAACAAATTTTGTTGCATGATCTCTACAAAGTTGTCTTAATTTTGATTTTGGAAGCTCTTTTTTCTTTTGGCTTCCTATTTTTTCTTCAACTTTTTGCTCAATTGGTAAACCATGACAATCCCAACCTGGAGTATATCGTATAGATTTTCCATCAAAATAGTGAAATTTATTTATAATATCTTTTAAAATTTTATTTAAAGCATGACCTATATGAATATTTCCATTTGCATAAGGAGGTCCATCATGAAGAGTAAAACTTTCACACCCTACTCTATTTTTCTTCATTTTTTCATATACAGCTTGTTCATCCCACTTCTTGTATCTTATTGGTTCATTTTGTGGCAAACCACCTCTCATTGGAAAATCAGTTTTTGGTAGTAGTAAACTCTCTTTATAATCCATCATAACACCTTATATTTATCTGTTTAGCTTATTATTTAAATCGCTGATTATATCTAAAAGAGTTTTAATTTACTTTAATCAACAAAAATAGTTAATTTTCAAATTTTAAATATTTCATTTATCTAAAATCAAAACTTTATATGATAAAATCGTTCCCAAATTTTGACATTAAAAATATAGGATATAAAATGAGTGCAAAACATTATGAAGTAATCGTTGTTGGTGGTGGAATTTCAGGAGCCGCTATGTTCTTTGAGCTTGCTAAATATTCAGATGTAAAGAATATCTGTCTTTTAGAAAAATATGAAGATTTAGCAACTTTAAATTCAAAAGGTACAAGTAATTCTCAAACAATTCACGTTGGTGATATTGAAACAAACTATACATTTGAAAAAGCAAAAATTACAAAAAGAACTGCAAAAATGATTGAAAAGTTCTGTTTGGCATACAACTTACAAGATAAAATTATGTTCAAACACCAAAAAATGGCTTTAGGAGTTGGTGAAAAAGAGGTTAAATTTATTACAGATAGATATAATCAATTTAAAGAGATTTTCCCTTATTTAGAGTTATGGGACAAAGAGGCTTTAAGAGAAAAAGAGCCATTACTTGTTTATGCTGATAAAGAGAGAACTAAAGATAGACCTGAACCAATTGTTGCAATGGGTACAAATGATCAATACACAACTGTTGATTATGGTGAAATGACTAAAGAGCTAGTTAAAGCTGCTAAAGGGGCTGATAGTTCAAAAATTACTGATGTATTCTTTAACTCAGAAGTTGATGAGATAGAAAAAATTGACAAAATGTTTAAAGTAACAACTACTAAAGGAGATGTTTATACAGCTGATTTCGTTGTTGTAAATGCTGGAGCACATTCACTTTATCTAGCTCATAAAATGGGGCATGGGAAACATATGGGTTCACTATCTATGGCTGGATCATTTTATATTACAAATGGAACATACTTAAATGGTAAAGTTTATATGGTACAAAATGACAAACTTCCATTTGCAGCGCTTCATGGAGATCCAGATATCTTATGTGAAGGTAAAACAAGATTTGGACCAACAGCTCTTGCACTTTTAGTTTTAGAAAGATATAAAGGTGGAAAATCATTCTTCCAATGTTTAAAAACTTTAAACTTTGATGGAAGTATTATGAAAATATTCTGGGATTTATTAAAAGATTCAGATATTAGAAACTATGTATTTAAAAACTTCTTATTTGAAATTCCAGGAATAAACAAAAAACTTTTTGTTAAAGATGCACAAAAAATTGTTCCTTCACTAAGTGTAGATGATATTGAGTATGCAAAAGGTTTTGGAGGAGTTAGACCACAAGTTTTAAATAAAACGGAGAAAAAACTAATGTTAGGTGAAGCTTCTATTACTGAAGAAGAAGGAATTATATTTAATATGACACCATCTCCAGGTGCAACTTCTTGTTTTGGAAATGCAGAAAGAGATATCAAAATTGTTACAAAACATCTTGGAAAAACTTTCTACGAAGATAAATTCCTAGCTGATTTTACAGATGATAAATAATAATTAGAAAAAGGCAAAAGCCTTTTTCTTTATAAAGGATTTTTATGTCAAAAAAATTCTCTAAAAAAGATATGATAACTCTACAAAATCTACTAAGAGAGAATCATCTTACAATTACAACAGCAGAGTCTTGTACTGGTGGATTAGTTGCTAGCATGATTACTAAAATTTCTGGATCAAGTGATGTTTTTAATGGAAGCATTGTTACATACTCAAATAAGATAAAAAATCAAGAACTTGGTGTTTTAAAATCAACATTAAAAGATTTTGGAGCAGTTAGTAAAGAGGTTGTATCTGAAATGCTAAAAGGAGTTATAAAAAAATTTGATGCATCTTATGGTATTGCAATATCAGGGGTTGCAGGACCAAATGGTGGAACAAAAAACAAACCTGTAGGTATGGTAGTAATTGGAATTTCAGATAGTTTTGGAGCTCAAAAAATTAAAATTTTTAACTTTAAAGGTAGTAGAGAAGAGATCCAAAAAAAAGCTGCACTTACTTCTTTAAAAGAAATTTTAAAATTTATTAAAAAAACTCTTGACAATTAATTTAATTTGCACTATAATTCCAGTCCATTTTGAGTTTAGTAACTTAAAATTATAAAAATGACTTGTTAGCTCAGCTGGTAGAGCATCTCACTTTTAATGAGGAGGCCGATGGTTCGAATCCATCACAGGTCACCATTTTTATTTTGTATATCTTGGCCCCTTCATCTAACGGTTAGGATTCATGGTTTTCATCCATGCCACAGGGGTTCGAATCCCCTAGGGGTCACCAAGGTCAAATATACAAAGGTCGATTAGCTCAGTTGGTAGAGCGCTACCCTTACAAGGTAGATGTCATAAGTTCGAGTCTTATATCGACCACCATTTCTTAAAAGGTGCGGCCATAGTTTAGTTGGTTAGAATGCCTGCCTGTCACGCAGGAGGTCGCGAGTTCGAGTCTCGTTGGCCGCGCCATTTTTCTTATTTTATGACTTGTTAGCTCAGCCGGTAGAGCATCTCACTTTTAATGAGGAGGCCGATGGTTCGAATCCATCACAGGTCACCATTTTTATTTTGTATATCTTGGCCCCTTCATCTAACGGTTAGGATTCATGGTTTTCATCCATGCCACAGGGGTTCGAATCCCCTAGGGGTCACCAAGGTCAAATATACAAAGGTCGATTAGCTCAGTTGGTAGAGCGCTACCCTTACAAGGTAGATGTCATAAGTTCGAGTCTTATATCGACCACCATTTCTTAAAAGGTGCGGCCATAGTTTAGTTGGTTAGAATGCCTGCCTGTCACGCAGGAGGTCGCGAGTTCGAGTCTCGTTGGCCGCGCCATTTTAATTTATCTTTTTATCAATAAAATATAGCTACTATTACAACTTATTTTTAAAGGTAGCAAATGTTAAAAGCGAAATCTCTTTATCATCTAATTGTCTATAGTATTTTTTTTATTGTTTTACTTATTGCATTTTTTACTTTTATTATAATAAATAATGCACACGATGAACTTCAAGAAAAAATTATCACTCTAAAAGAGGATTATTCAAATAGTCAAAAAGAGATTCTAAAAAGTCATATAAAAAACAGTTTAAAATTTATAGAGTTTTACTACGAAGAGAATAAAAATTTAAAATCAAAAGATGAGATTAAAAAAGAGATTATATATATTTTAAATAGAATTAATTTAAATGAAAATCCAAATGAGTATATATTTATTTATGATTTTAGTGGTGTTTTAATAGATAATTCAACAGATAAATCAAATATTGGTAAAAATTTCTTAAATTTTACAGATAGTAATAAAAAAGAGGTAGTCAAAGAGCTAATTGAAATATCTAAAAACAGTGATGGTGGATTTGTAAACTACTTTTGGACAAAACCTGAAATTACCAAAGAGAGAAATAAAATATCTTATGTTATATCTTATGAACCATTTTCTTGGACTATTGGAAAAGGTGTCTATTTAGATGAGATTGATAAGCTAATTAGACAAAAAGAGCAAGAGTACAACAAAAAAATCTCAAACTATACTTTGCAAATTGTTTCTATGACAATTTTACTTATTTTATACTCAATATTTATATATAAAAACGCAACTATTTTAATTGTAAAAGATGTTACTGAAATAGGAAAATATTTTAAAGAGGCTCAGGAGAAAAATGAACCTATAAATCAAAGTAGATTTATATTTGGAGAGTTTAAAGTTATTGCTAATTTTGCATTTGATGCAATAAGCAATATAAAACTAAAAACAAATATTTTAGAAGGCTTAAATAAAAACCTAGAGGAAAAAGTTGAGGAGAAAACAAAAGAGTTATCAGAGCTTGTTGAGAGTCAAAAGAAATTTATAAAAAACTCTGTTCATGAGATAAATACACCTTTATCAATTATTAGAACAAATATAGATCTTCTTAAAATGAAAGTTGAAGATAATAGCTATATTACAAATATTGAAGCTGGAAGTAAAATAATTCAATATATTTATGATGATTTATCATATTTAATTAAAAAAGATAGAGTTATTTATGAGAAAGAGTACCTTAATTTTAGTGAAATTTTAGAGAATAGATTAACTTTTTTTGAAGAGATTGTAAAATCAAATAGCTTATATTTTATAAAAAACATTGAAGAGGATGTTTATATAAAATTTAACTCTATTGAACTTCAAAGAGTAATTGATAATAATTTATCAAATGCGGTTAAATACTCGTTTGCAAGATCTCCAATATATATTAAACTATTTTATGTAGATGATGAAGAGGTTGAACTTTCAATTACAACCTCTTCTAAAAAAATAGATTATATTGATAAAATTTTTGAAGATTTTTATAGAGAGAATCAAGCAAGAGGTGGATTTGGACTTGGCTTAAAAATAGTAAAAGAGATTTGTGATAAGAATTTAGTTATAATCAAAGTTCTATCAGATACAAAAGATACAAAATTTATATATAGGTTTAAACTAAATGAAAATACTACTGCTTGAAGATGAGTTAATGCTAAACAACACAATAACTGAATATCTAAAAAATATTGGTCATATGGTTGATAGCTATTTTGATGGACAAGATGTTTTAGATAATATTGAAAATAGATACGATTTATTAATTCTTGATGTAAATGTTCCTACAAAAGATGGATTTATGATTTTAGATGAGTTAAATAGTAAGAAAATTCATATTCCAACAATTTTCATTTCAGCTCAAATTGATATAGAAGATATTACAAAAGCATATAGTTTAGGAGCTAGAGAGTATCTTAAAAAACCTTTTCATCTTGAAGAGTTAGGAATTAAAATAAACTTAATTTTAAAAAAAGAGCAAAGAGATACAAGCCATATCAAATTTTCAGAGAACTACTCTTACTCAAAAGATAAACAGACTCTTTATTTTAATGGTGAACCTCAAAATCTTACAAAAAAACAGTTAGAGATAATCCATATTTTAGCATTAAATATAAATATGATTGTAGATTTTGAACAGTTTAGAATTGATGTTTGGGATAGTGAAAACATTGATAATCCTACAATTAGAGCTGAAATTTCAAGACTTAAAAAGAGTTTAAAAGAGGATTTTATAAAAAATATAAGAGGTTTGGGATATAAAATAGATAGATACTACTCTATTTAACAAGTTTCCTATTTTGCTATGCTTTTGCTATATATTTTAAATATAATTCGCCTTAATTTTCAAGGAAGTAATATGCAGTTTTACATATTTTTTAGGAATACTCTTTAATGGAACTTCAATCTTTAATATATCTTTTTGTAGGAATATCATTCACAATCTATTTTGGTATAGCTATGTGGACAAAATCTACATCTACAAAAGATTTTTATATTGTAAAAAAAGCCAATAACAAAACTATTTCAAATGGTCTTTCTATAGCTGTTGATTTTATAAGTGCAGCTACATTTATCTCTTTTGCTGGTATTTTTTTATACTCTTATTCACTTACAAACTATATTATTGTAGGAATTATTTCAGGATTTTTTATACTCATATTTATCATTGCTCCAAAAATAAGAGAGAAAGATGAACTATCTATTCCATCATTTTTTGATATAAAATATAGTAGTTTAGAGATTAAAAAACTATCTGCTTTTATAATTTTAGCTATATCTTTTTTATATCTTTGCGCTCAAATAAAGGCAACTGGAATAATCTTTTCAAGAATTTTTCAAATAGAGTTTACACTTGCTTTACTTTTTGCATCAATTTTAACTTTTTTTTATGCAACTATATTTGGTAAAAAAGAGTTCTCTTACTCTTATATTCTTCAATATATTATTATTCTTTTCTCTTTTGCAACTCCAATTATATTTTTAACTATATCATTAACAAATAGTTTTATCCCTCAACTTGCAATCTTTTCATCTATACAAAATACAGAAAATTTAGTAGTTGAAATTCAAAATAGTTTTAATATATCTTTAAAAGAGAGTAGCTTTTTAACTACTACTTTTTTAACTATATCTTTAGCTCTTGGAGTTGCTACTTTACCACATATTTTAACAAAATTTTTTCATACAAGTAGTGTTGAAAATAGCAAAAAAAGTGCAATTTGGGCAACTGTTTTTATAGCTTTAATATACTCTTTTTTAATATCATTACCAGCACTTTCATACATAAATTTTTCAAAAAATATCTCAAATGTAGAGTATAAATCTTTTATAAAAGATGAATTTATAAATGATAAAAATGAGCAAATCTATGGTAAGTGGCTTAAAACTTGGGAAGATACAAATTTAGTAAAATATAGTGATGAAAATAGTGACAATCTTGTAACTTTAAATGAGTTAAAAATAGATCCAGATACAATCTTTTTACTAAATAGTGAAGTTAATAATATGCCAAATTGGGTAATTGCTTTAGTAATTTCAGGTGCACTTGCTGCAACTTTATCAACAATTACAGGACTTTTACTATTAATAAAAGCGACTTTAGTAAATGAATTTTTACCAAACAATAAAAAAATATCAAAACTTAAATTAAACTCTATTTTAGCTATTTTAATTGTATTCGCAACTTTATTACAAATAAATAATAGTTACACTATTTTACAAATAGTTCTTTTGGCTTTCACTATTAGTGCAGCAACTTTGTTTCCAACAATTATTTTAACTATTTTTAAAAATATAGATAAAAAATCAATATTTTTTGCTCTTTTAATATCTTTTTTATTTGTAGTTATTTACACAATTGTCTATAATTTTAAAGTTGAGCAGAGTAATTACTTTTTGTATTTAATACCAGAATCAATTGGAATAGTTGGAGCATTTTTAAACTTTTTTATAGCAATAATTGCATCAAAATTTATATTTTCAAAAAATAAAAAATCTAAGGAGATAAGATGAGTATTCAAGATCAAGAGGTTTTTTTATCAAAAATCCACCCTTTTGAAGTTTTAAGCCCAAGCCAAATGGCAAAATGTCTTGAGCATATGGATATAGCTTATTATCCAAAAGGAACTATTTTAATAAGTCCAAACAATATTCCTAATCACTTTTTTTTAATTATAAAAGGTTCAGTTTTTGAATACAACAGTGATAATGTAGTAGTTATGGATTATCAAAGTGAAGATACTTTTGATTCAAACTCACTTATTTATAATAAATGTTCAAATACTTTTAAAGTAAATGAGGAGCTAATTTGTTATGAATTAGATAAAAAAATGTTTTTAAATTTAATAGATGCAAATCAGGAATTTAAAGATTTCTTCTTAAAAGATTTAGTAAATAAATTAAGAACTTTAAAAGAGAAAGAGAATGCATCTCAACTATCATCTTTTATGATTGCAAAAGTTCAAGATACTCTAATTCACGAGGCTTGTATTGTAAAAAAAGATACAAAACTAATAGATGCAATTGAAAAATCAATGCAGTTTAAAACTTCAACAATTATAGTTGAAGGTGAAAATAAAGAGTATGGAATAATTACAGATTCGCTTTTAAAAGTAAAAGTTTTACTTCAAGGAAGAGATTTAACAATACCTGTAAAAGATATTGCTATCTTTCCACTTTTAACAATTAATAAAAATGATTATCTGTTTGATGCTCTTACAATTTTAGTTAAAAAAAATATAAAAAGAGTTGGTGTTGTTGATGATAATAAAAATATGGTTGGAGTTTTAGAACAAATAGATATATTATCTCACTTTGCAAATCATACTTATGTAATTGAATCAAAAATCAATAGTGCAAAGAGTATTGAAAATTTAAAAGAGGCAACAAAAGATTTTATGGATATTATTACATCTTTACAAGCAAAAGGTGTAAAAATACATCATATCTCTAATTTAATTGGTCAATTAAATACAAAACTATATCAAAAAGTTTACTCACTTATAGTTCCAGAAGATTTACAAAACAGCTCTTGTATTTTTGTAATGGGAAGTGAAGGAAGAAATGAACAGATTATAAAAAATGATCAAGATAATGCTTTAATAGTAAAAGATGGTATTGATGTAGAACAATACAGACCTTATATGCAAAAAATTACTGATGCACTCATTTTCTTAGGGTATCCACCTTGTAAAGGAAATATTATGGTTTCAAATCCACAATGGTGCAAAAATTATAGTGATTTTAAAAATGATTTAAATAGATGGTTAAATAATAGCTCAAATATGAAAGATTTTTTAGATTTAGCAATATTTATAGACTCTTATGCTGTTGCTGGGGACAAAAATCTTTTAATTGATTTAAAAAATATTCTATACTCAAAAAAACATAGTGCAATATTTTTGGCATATTTTGCAAAATCAACAACTGCATTTGATACCCCAACAACTGTATCAAATTTTATGGGGAAAAATGATTTAATAAATATTAAAAAAGCAGTTATATTCCCAATTATTCACGGAATTAGAAGTTTTTCTTTAAGAGAGGGAATTAAAGAGACAACAACTGTAAA
>NZ_JBAZAH010000058.1:0-10395 GCF_041672065.1 Aliarcobacter sp.
ATTTTTTGTTTTGCAACTGTTAATTCTGTAATATCTTGAACTGTTCCATGTGATATTAAAGCTTTTTTATTCTCATCAAAAATTGTTTTACAATCCTCTTTTACATATTTAATCTCTTTGTTGCTTAGCTCTACTCTGTGAACTATTGAGTAATCTTTTCTATCTTCTAAAGATTTTAAATATGCACTATTTACAAGCTCTCTATCATCTTTGTAAACTAAATCTAAAAATAACTCATAACTTGGTTTTATATTTTTATCTAAACCAAAAATATTATAAATCTCTTTAGACCAAATAAGTTCATTACTCTTTAAATTAAGTTCCCAAAATCCTATTTTTGCTAGTTTTTCAATAGACTCTAGCTGATATTTATATGATGTTTTTCCCATCTCCTTGTATTTATCCTAGCTAAACTTCAATCTCAAAAAACTCTTCATCAACTTTTTGATAAGTTGCAACCGAACATGAAATTTTTGTAGCATTTGAATAATCTTTAAACTCTTGTAAAAATAGCTTTTTTAATTTTTCAATATCTGTTGCTCTAAATATAAAGTACCCTAAAATATTACTTTTTCTCTCACCAGCTTTTTCAATACCAAAACTATCAAACTGCCAATCAACACCTCTTGTAAAGAAAAAAACTTCACTTATTCTTTTTTCAAGTTCATCTCTAACATTTTGATTAAACTCTTTTAAATGTATTTTAAATGCAACATTACAGTTAAACTCCGATTGTGTTAAACTCTCTAAACTTTTATCCATGATATTCCTTTAAAAATTGTAAGCTGTTATGGTAACTAAATCTTAATTAAAAAATAAATTTTTTTATTTTATATTTATTATTTTAAGTTATAATTTTCGTTATTTTTTTTCAATGTGGGAGGTATTAGTTGGATTTAGTATTTAAAAAACTTTTTAAAAAAGGGGTTTCTTTAAAGAGTACCATCCTTCTACTTTTCTCAACAATTGGCATCTTATTAATTTTAGTTTTAGCTTATCAACTACTTTTTTATAGTAAAAAACTAGCAATTTCAAACATAAATTCAAGATTAGATGGAATTGCTTTAAATATTCAAAATTCAATAAAAGATGTCAACAATACTAGCTTTAGTACAGTTAATACTTTGGCACTTTTAAATGATCAAGATAGAGTAAAAATTTATACAAACTTTTTAAAATCCTATCCAAGTTTATATGCAATTTATACAGGATATGAAGATAATAGTTTTTATGAATTTATAAATTTAAGAGTTGATAAGAATCTTATTAGCTCTTACAGTGCAAAAGATATTGATAGATGGCTTTTAATAAAAATCGATGGAAAAAATAGTACAAAAAGAGAGCTATTTTTTTATGATGATGACTTAAATCAAACAGATTATAAGATTGAGCCTAATTCATATCTTGCAACAAAAAGACCTTGGTTTAAAGATGCAAAAAATTCAAAAGAGGCTATAAAAACCAAACCATACACTTTTTCACATATTGATTCAATTGGAATAACTTATGCAAAATCTATTAAAAATGGCAAAGAGGTTGTTGCTATTGATCTACTAATTGCAGATTATCTTAATAGTTTCAAAAATCATGTAGATATAAATAAAACAGAGCTTTATTTGTTTGATTCAGATAAATTAATTCTATCTTCACTTTCAAAAAACAGTAACTCTTTTAATGATTTTATTCTAAATATATCAGATTTAAAAGAGTTTGAAAATACGCAAATTGTAGAAAAAGATAATAAAAAATTTCTTATTAGAATAATAAAAATTGATAATAACAAACAAGATAACTATTTAGCTTTAATTGCAGAATACAAAAATATTTTAAAACCATACAATCAAGAGATACTTTGGCTTCTTTTTGTATTTATTTTTACAGGATTAATTACTATTCCTTTAATATTGTACTTCTCAAGAGTTATTTCAAAGCCAATCTACTCTTTAGTAAGACAGAGCAAAAAAATAGAGAAACAAGATTTTAATATCTCAAAAATTGATACCTCTATTCAAGAAATTTCACTTTTATCTTCTGCTTTTTCAAATATGTCAAAATCAATTTATGATTATCAAACATCTCTTGAAGAGAAGATTCTTCAAAGAACAAAAGAGCTTTATGAGAAGAATGAAGAGTTAGAGAGATTATCTATTACAGATAAACTAACGGGACTTTATAATAGAGCAAAACTAGATAGTGTATTAAATACAGAGTTTGAAAAAGCTATAAGATACAATGATATTTTTAGTGTAATTATTATGGATATTGATTTTTTTAAATCTGTAAATGATAATTTTGGACATCAAATTGGAGATGATGTATTAAAAGAGTCTGCAAAAATTTTAAGCTCTTGCATTAGAACTAGCGATACTCTTGGTCGTTGGGGAGGAGAGGAGTTTTTAATAATTTGTCCAAATAGTAAACAAGAAGATGCTATTAAGCTTGCAAACAGAATAAATATTGCAATTAAACAACACACTTTTTCAACTTATCCAAAAAAAGTTACTATGAGCTTAGGTGTTGCTTCATATTGTAGCATTTTTAAAAAAGCTGAAGATATAGTTGCATCTGCTGATATTGCACTTTACAAAGCAAAACAAACAGGAAGAGATAGAGTTGTTGGAGAAAATGATATTTAATATTAAGTCTTGGTTAATATTCATATTATAAAATTACCAAAAAATTTGGGAAAATCATTTGAAACTTTTTAAAATCTTTATAATATTTACTGTTGTTTTGTTTTTTGCATCTTGCGAAAAAAAGGCTCAAGTAGTAGAGTCAAAACCAGTTGAAGTTGGATTTATAAATCCAAAAGAGCAATCTTTGAATTTAGAGATTGAACTTTTTGGAAGAGTAAAAGCTAAAGAGATAGCACAAATTAGACCACAAATAACTGGAATTATTGAAAAAAGAGTATTTACAGAGGGCTCTTTTGTAAACAAAGGTGATATTTTATACCAAATTGACAAACTTGATTATATAGCAAATGTAAATAGTGCAAAAGCATCTTTAAATAGTGCAAAAGCGACACTTCTAAGCACTAAAGCAAAAAATGATAGAGCAAAAGAGCTTTTAAAATTTGATGGTATTTCAAAACAAGAAGCCGATGATATAGAGGCTTCATATCTTCAAGCTTTGGCTTTAGTTAATCAAAGAGAGGCTGAACTTCAAAGTGCTAATATAAATCTACAAAGATGTGATATAAAAGCTCCAATAAGTGGATATATTGGAATTTCAAATGTCACAACAGGAGCACTTGTAACTGCAAATCAAACTCAAGAGCTTGTAGATATAAAAGATAGTAGTAGTGTATATTTAGATCTTACAATATCATATAAAGAGTATTTAAATCTAAAAAATATTGTAAGTTTTGATACACAAAATAGCTCAAAAGTAAGATTAGTTCTAGAAGATGATTCAAAAATTGAGAAATTTGGAGTTTTACAAAGCAAAGAGTTAAGTGTTGATCCAAATAGTGGAACAGTAACTTTAAGAGCTGTTTTTGAAAATAGTGACAATAGCTTACTATCTGGAATGATGACAAAAGCTTATGTTCAAAGTAGTAAGAAATTTGATGGATTTTTAATCCCTCAACAAGCTGTTTTAAGAGATCAAAAAGCAAATCCAATAATAACTTTAATAAATGATGATTTTACAACTACTCAAAAAAGAGTTAAGATTTTAAGAGCTATTGATAATTTTTGGTTGATTGAAGATAGATTAAATCCTAATGATAAAATTATAGTTGAGGGACTTAATAAAATAAATAGACAAAGCAAAGTCTCTATAAAAGATTTAAACACTATTTATGAAGTTAAAAAATGATTGCAAAATTTTTTATATTTAGACCTATTTTTGCTTGGGTAATTTCACTTATTATTATGATAAGTGGTGTTGTAAGTCTTTATCTTCTTCCAGTTGAACAGTATCCAGATATTGCACCACCTCAAATAAATATTTTTGCAACTTACACAGGAGCATCTGCTCAAACTGTTGAAAATAGTGTAACTCAAATAATAGAACAACAACTAACAGGTCTTGATGGAATGTTATATTTTTCTTCAAGTTCAAGTTCATCTGGAAGATCAAGAATAAGCATAGTTTTTAATCAAGGAGTTAATCCAGATATTGCTCAAGTTCAAGTTCAAAATAAAGTTGAACAAATCTTATCAAAACTTCCTGATGATGTTCAAAGACAAGGAGTTAGAGTTTACAAATCTCAAACAGATTTTTTAATGCTTGCATCTGTTTATGACTCAACAGGAAAAGCAAATAGAACAGATATTAGTGATTTTTTAGTAAGTAATCTTCAAGATAGTATTGCAAGAATTGATGGTGTTGGAGAGGTTACTGTTTATGGTGGACAGTATGCTATGAGAATATGGCTAGATCCTTATAAACTTGAAAAATATAATCTAATTCCTCTTGATATTCAAAATGCTATAAATGCTCAAAACTCACAAGCAAGCGCTGGAAGACTTGGAGCAATGCCAACTTTAGATAATCAACAACTTTCAGTTACGGTAACTGCAAGATCTATGTTTGAAAATGTTGATGAGTTTGAAAATATTATTTTAAAAACCTCTTTAGATGGAAGCAGTGTAAAAATAAAAGATGTAGCAAGAGTTGAGATTGGTGCTCAAAGCTACAACAATGTAACAGCTCTAAACGGTTACCCAGCAAGTGGTATCTCAATACAACTTGCAAGTGGTGCAAATGCTGTATCTACTTCAAAAAAAGTTAAAGAGTTTTTACAAAATGCTCAAACTTTTTTCCCAGAAGGGTACAAAGTAGCATATCCAAGAGATACAACTTTATTTATACAAGCATCTATTAATGAAGTTGTTAAAACTTTGATTGAAGCTATTATTTTAGTTGTTTTTGTAATGTTTTTGTTTTTAAAGAATTTTAGAGCAACTTTAATTCCAGCAATTGCAGTTCCTGTTGTAATTTTAGGAACATTTGCTATTTTAAATATTTTAGGTTTTACAATAAATACCTTAACAATGTTTGCTTTGGTTTTAGCAATTGGACTTTTGGTTGATGATGCTATTGTTGTTGTTGAAAATGTTGAAAGAAATATGAAAGAGTTAGGACTTAGTGCAAAAGAGGCAACAATTATATCAATGCAAGAGGTAACAAGTGCCTTAATTGGAATTACAACTGTTTTATCGGTTGTATTTTTACCTATGGCATTTTTTGGAGGAAGTACAGGGGTTATTTATCAACAATTCTCAGTTACAATAATCTCATCTATGGTTCTATCTGTTATTGTTGCACTTACATTAACTCCAGCACTTTGTGCAACAATTTTAAAACCTCATAGTGAAAAAAGTAGTGGGTTTATATTTAAATTTAATCAATATTTTGAAACTTTTACAAAAAAATATACATCTTGGATTGAAAAAATTATAAAATTTCCAAAAAGATGGGCTATTTTTTATCTTATTATTGTTGTAGTTGCAAGTTATATTTTTATAAAACTTCCAACAAGTTTTTTACCAAAAGAGGATCAAGGAAGCCTTATGGTTCAATACACTCTTCCTGTTGGTGCAGTTGCAAGTAGAACAGTTGATGTTGCAAATATTATTAGAGATTACTTTTTAAATGAAGAGAAAGAGGCTTTAAATACAATATTTACAATCTCAGGATTTAGTAGTAGAAGTAGTGGTCAAAATGTTGGAACAGCATTTATCTCTTTAAAAAGTTGGGATGAGAGAAATAGCAAAGAGTTACATGTAGATAGTATTAGTAAAAGAGCTATGATGGCATTTAACAATCCAAATAGCAAATATTTCATAAGAGATGCTAGAGTTTTTGCAATAAATCCAAGTGTAATTCAAGGATTAGGAAGTAGCGATGGATTTGAGTTTCAGCTCTTAGCTAGTTCAAATATAAGTAGAGAAGAGTTAAGAGATGTAAAAGATGCTATTTTACAAGAGGCTAAAACAAATTCAAATATAAACTCTGTAAGAGCAGATGGTACAGAGGAGTCACCTCAGCTAAAAATATCTTATGATGTTCAAAAAGCACTATCTTTGGGCTTAAATCTAAGAGATATTGATACTACTTTAAGTGCTGCTTGGGGTGGAATTTATGTAAATGATTATATTGATAGAAATAGAATAAAAAGAGTCTATATTCAAGGTGATGCACCGTTTAGAAGTGCTCCTGAAGATTTATATAAATGGAAAGTTAGAAATAGTGCTGGAACTATGACTCCTTTTAGTGAGTTTTCAAAATTCTCTTGGGAGTATGGACCTGAAGAGTTAACACGATTTAATGGATTTATGTCTTATGAGATTCAAGGAAGTGCTGCAACTGGAATTAGTTCAGGAGTTGCTATGAGCGATATGGAAAAAATAGCAAATAAAAATGCAAATGGAACAATGTATGCATATAGTGGCTCTTCTTATCAAGAGAAAATTGCAAGTAATCAATCACTACTTTTATATGCAATTTCAATATTAGTTGTCTTTTTATGTTTAGCAGCTCTTTATGAGAGTTGGAGTGTTCCATTCTCTGTTTTACTTGTAGTTCCTTTGGGCGTTTTAGGAGTTGTTTTAGCTGTTTATTTTAGAGATTTAAGCAATGATGTATATTTTCAAGTTGCACTTTTGGCAGTTATGGGACTTGCAAGTAAAAATGCAATCTTAATAGTTGAGTTTATAAATAGTGCATATAAAAATGGTATGAATTTAGTAGAAGCTTCAATTTTAGGAGCAAAACTAAGACTTAGACCAATAATTATGACCTCTTTAGCATTTATTGCTGGAATCATCCCACTTGCTATTTCAAGTGGAGCAGGTGCTAATAGTAGAATTGCAATAGGAACTGCAATTTTAGGTGGAACATTAAGTGCTACAATTTTGGCAATATTTTTTGTACCACTATTTTATATATTTATAAAATCAATATTTAAAAAAGAGGCAAAAGATGTTTAAATATCTTTATATCTCTCTTTTTGCTCTAATTTTTACAGCTTGTTCAATGCAACCAAAACTAAATTTAGATGAAAAAGAGTTGATTCAAAGCAGCTTTAAAGATTACGAAAAGAGCGACAAAAAGAGTTTTGAAAAGCTTGATAGTAGTGATTTTATTTTGGATGAATCATTAAAAAAGATTGTAAATCTAGCACTTTTAAATAATAAAGATTTAAATATTGCCCTACTTAAAATAGACAGAGCCAAAGCTTTATATGGAATTGAGACTTCAAAACTTTTTCCAAGTGTTAATGCAAATGGCTCTTTAAACAGAAGCGATAGAAACAACAATATAAGTAGCAATTATGAGGCAAATTTAGCAGCCTCTTTTGAGCTTGATCTATTTGGTAAAAATCAAAGCCTAAACCTTGCAGCAAAAAATAGCTTTTTGGCTACAAAATATGCTTACAATAGTACAAAATTAGTTCTGATTTCGCAAACAATATCTAGCTACTTTAATCTTTTAAGCAATATTGAAAATAGAAATTTAGCTACTAAAATATTAGAAAATCTAAATGAAGTCTACACTCTAACTTCAAAAAAATATAGTATTGGAGCATCAAGCAAAGATGAGATGTTAGCATCGCTGGCTAGCCTAAAAGAGATGGAAAATAGGATTTTGGATTTTGAAAATGAGATAGAAAAAAGTATAAATGCTCTTGAGCTTCTAATCTCTTCTAAACTTCCAGATGATATTTTGAAAAATAGTTTTTTGGACTCTTTATATCTAAAATCTTTAGACTATAATATTGACTCAAATGTTTTACTAAACAGACCTGATATAAAAGAGTATGAGTTTAAATTAAAAGAGAAAAATGCAAATATAGGAGCTGCTAGAGCTGCATTTTTTCCAACTATTTCACTAACTGCAAGTACAGGATATGCAAGCTCTTCTTTGGATGGATTATTTAATAGCAACAATAGTTTTTGGGAATTTAGACCATCAATTACTCTTCCAATTTTTAGTGCAGGTGCAAATATAAAAAGATTAAAATACTCAAAAGTTGAGCAAGAAATTGCACTAAAAGAGTACCAAAGATCTATACAAACAGCTTTTAAAGAGGTTAATGATGCTTTGGCTATAAGAAAAAATATAGATTTAAAAGTAAAAAATCATAAAGAGCTTTTAGAAGCTTTAGAAAATAGTTACAACATAGCTTTAAACTCTTATAAAATAGGACACGGAAGCTACTTAAATATGCTTATATCTCAAAGAGCATTTATAAATGCAAAAATAAATCACACAAATTTATATAAAGATGAGTTAGAAAACAGAGTTTTACTATTTAAAGTTTTGGGTGGAGAGTTAAATTAATAAGATTTTCTTACCAATTTACACACTTTTATATTTTATTATTATAAGAGTTTTAATTATTTATTATTAAGAGATTATTAACAAAAATATTTATAGACTTTGAAGTTTTGAAATATACACAAGGGGAACATTAAAAAATTATTTATTTTATGGATAATAGAGTAAATAAAATTATAAATTCCAAGTAGTATATCTTCTTAATCACAAACAAAAAATAAATAGAAAGAAAAATGAAAAAATTAGTTACAGCTGGAATAGTTGCAAGTACACTATTACTTACAAATGCAAGCGCAGATACAAAATGGTATGCAGGAGTTGAAGTAGGAAGTGCTTCAAATACAACAGAACTTGAACTAGAAAGATATGGTATTTCTGCTAGTGTAGATGTGGATAATAACTATAAAGATATTAAATTTGTTGTTGGAAAAGGTACAGGAGATGACTGGTACACTCAACTATACCTATCTAAAATAACTTATGATAAAGGGCATTGGTTTTCAAAAGATGATAAAGCACTAGAGATTGGTTTTGAAACTATGAAACAGTTTAAAGTACATGAAAAAGTTTACCCATTTTTAAAATTTGGTTTAGGTATTGCTAATATGGATACAAATCAAACTAAAATTGTTGATAGCTTAATCTCTGCTGTTTCTTTAACTTTAGGTGCTGGAGTTGATTTTAAAGTTACTGAAAATATCTCTATTTTAGGTGGTTTGGATTATAACTATAAATCATGGCAAGATGCAGAAGATGGTACGGATACTATATCAACTTCAGATAGCGGTACAAGATTTTATGTAGGTGCAAACTATAGATTCTAATCTATTATAAAAATAAGAGATAAATCTCTTATTTTTATTATTTTAAAGATAAATTATTTCCCCTAGCTCTTTTTTTAAAAGCTCTCCCATTCATCATCTTTTGATTTTGTAGCTTCTATTTTATTTGCAACAAACTTTTCAGTTTTTTTAGTTTCATTTTTTAAAATAACTTTTTCTTCTATATTTAAATTTTTTCTACTCTCTTCAACTATCTTATCTTTACCTAAAAATCTTTTTTCTAAAACATCTTCTACAATATGTTTTGAGATACTGTCAGTTTCATTTGCTATATCGTGAGTTTTTGAAGCTACAATTGCATTTTGTTGAGTTTTTTGGTCAAGCATTGTAACAGTATCGTTGATTTGAGAAATTCCAGCTTGTTGCTCTTTACTTGCATCTGAAATCTCATTTATCATTTGTGATGATTTTTCAATATTAGTTAAAAGCTCTTCGTAATCTTTTATCATCAAATCAGAGATATTTTTTCCCTCTTGTGCTTTTGAAGTTGCCATCTCTACAATATCTTTAATCTCTTTTGCAGCTTCTGCACTTCTTGTTGCAAGATTTCTTACCTCTTGCGCAACAACAGCAAATCCTTTTCCAGCCTCTCCAGCAGTTGCAGCTTCAACAGCAGCATTTAGTGAAAGAATATTTGTTTGGAAAGCAATTTGGTCAATTACTGCTATTGCTTCATTTATATGTGTTACTTGATTTGTAATTTCATCCATAGCAACAGCAGTATTTCTTGCCATCTCTTGACCTTTTTTAGCTGAGTTGCTTACCTCATTTGAGTAACCTGACATTTGAATAACATTGCTAGAATTGCTTGTAACTGTGCTTGTAATCTCTTCTAGTGCAGCTGCTGTCTCTTCAAGACTTGCAGCAGCTTCGTTTGAACTTTGATTTAGGATATTTACATTCTGTATTAGATTTTTTGAAGAGCTTTCAAGTCTTATACCATTTTCTAAACTATCTTTTAACATTGAAACAATAGCTTCTTGAAGCGCATTTATCCCATTTATCATTTTTTCAAGAACTCCACCTACTTCGTCTTTATCACCAAGTTTTAATACAGGTCGATAATCATAAGCAGAGTAAGAGGCTAAAACTTTATTGATATCTTCAAATCTATCTTTTGTGTGAATAATCATCTCGTTTAACTCATTTTTAAACTCTTCAAGAGAAGCATTTGGAGTTGATTTATCTATTGTTTGAGAATACCAACCATTTCTCACTCTCATCATAACCTTTTTTGCTTCATCTATTAGTTCATTATCTT
>NZ_JBAZAH010000059.1:0-10005 GCF_041672065.1 Aliarcobacter sp.
TCTTTTAACAAATTTTCACCTTCCAAAATCAACTTTGATTATGCTTGTTGCATCTTTTATTGGACTTGAGAAAACTTTAGAGATTTACAATGAAGCAATTAAAAACAACTATAGATTCTACTCTTATGGCGATGCCATGTTAATAATTTAATAAAGCTTCGTTCTCGAAGCTCTTTAGAGTTTTGCTACTTTTAAGAATTTTTTATAAATTCCATTAAAAAGTAGTTATATATGAAAAAGGCTCCCTTTTAAATGGGAACCATTTAAAAGGAGAGTTACTTTGATACATTACATTTTATTTGATACTGAGACAACTGGAGCTTCGCAAGAGGATAGAGTAATTCAATTTGGAAGTATGATTATAAATCAAAAAGGTGATTTAGAAGTTTTTGATGAGTTATGTTTTAGCGATATACCCATAAAACTTGAAGCTATGGAAGTTCATAATATAACTGCTGATATGATAAAAGATAAACCAAGGGCTTGTGAAACAAAATTTTATCAAAGATTGGCTGAGCTAAATAGTAGTGAAAACTATCTAATAGCACACAATATAAATTTTGATTTACAGATGTTAGAAAAAGAGGGATTTGAAAACAAACTTCAACTAATTGATACTTTAAGATGTGCAAAACATATCTATCCTGAACTTCCATATCACAGACTTCAATATTTAAGATATGCACTTGAACTTTATAAAAATGAAGATGAAGAGGCAAAAAAACTAAATATAGTTATAAAAGCTCACGATGCCATAGGAGATGTACTTGTGATGAAGCTATTTTTATCAAAACTTGTTGCAAAAATAAAAGATGAATTTCCAAGTATAAATCCTATGAAAAAACTGGTTGAATTAACACTTACTCCTGTATTTATAAAAACATTTAAATTTGGAAAATATAAGGGTGAAAATATAGAAGATGTAGCAAAAAAAGATCCAAACTATTTAAACTGGATGAGAAACAATATGGAGCTTGATGAAGATATGCAATATACTTTAGATAAAGTTCTAGAAAAATAGTTAAGATAGATTATTATGTATAAAAATGTAAACAAAAGTAACTATTCTTATTTTTTTAACTTAATTTTAGCTTGTAAACTTAATTTTTATCAATTATTCCTATTTTCTTAATATAATTATTAATTAGGATTTATCTTAATACCATAATAAAAACTAAGGAGATAGTTTATGAGTAATAAAAAAGTTAAGACTATTGGAATTCATGAGGCTTATGCAAATGATCCAATAAAAGCTGATTTAGATATCTTTGGAAGAGAGGCTAATCCAACAACAAGAAGAGGATTTTTGAAAAAGAGTTCACTTTTGGCAATGGCTGCTGTTGTTGGATCAAATATTCCATACGCACAAAATATGCCAAGTGGATTAATTCCAGCAGCACTAGCAAACTCTGATTTACCATTTTCAATTCCTGGTAAAGAGGGTTTAATTTACTTAAATGATAGACCAATAAATGCTGAAACACCACCTCATTTATTAAATGATGAGTTTACACCTGATAAACATTTCTTTATTAGAAACAACGGTACTCCACCAGCTATGCAAGATATTGATGTGAAAAATTGGACTTTGGAAATATCAGGGGAGAGTTGTAAAAATCCTACAACATTTACTATTGATGAGTTAAAAAGTAAATTCAAACACTACACTTATGCATTAACACTAGAGTGTGGAGGAAATGGAAGAGCTGAGTTTAATCCACCTACAAAAGGAAATCAATGGGAGCTTGGAGCTATTGGTTGTGGAAGATGGACAGGAGTTAGATTAAAAGATGTTTTAGAGTCTTGTGGAATTAAAAAAGATGCCGTTTATATTGGATATTACGGGAAAGACACTCACTTAAGTGGAGATCCTACTAAAGTTTCAATAAGTAGAGGAGTTCCGATTGAAAAAGCTTTAGAAAATGAAGTTTTAATAGCTTGGGCTTATGAAGGAAATGATATTCCTCATCAAAATGGTTATCCTTTAAGACTTGTAATTGGTGGATGGCCAGCTTCTGTTTCTGGAAAATGGTTAAGCAAAATTGTAGTTAGAAATAAAGTTCATGATGGTGAAAAAATGATGGGACAATCATATAGAATGCCTTGTGAACCTGTTGCTCCAGGAGCAAATGTACCAAATGAAAATATGTGTATAATTGAATCTATGCCTGTAAAATCACTAATCACATTCCCAAAATCAGGTATTACTCACTCTTTAAATGATAAATTAAAGCTAAATGGAAAAGCATGGGCTGGAGATTTAAAAGTTAAAGATATGTATGTTTCAATAGATTTTGGTGCAACTTGGGAAAAAGCAAAAGTTAATAAACCACTAAATAAAACTGCGTGGCAAACTTGGGAAGCAAGTGTTAAATTCCCACAAAAAGGATACTATGAAGTTTGGGCAAGGGCAACTGATAGTAGTGGAAAAATGCAGCCAGTTATTATTCCAGGGTGGAATCCAAGAGGTTATTTAAACAACGCTTGTCACAGAATCGCTGTTCAAGTTGTATAAAAGGAGTTATTTATGAAAAAAGGATTATTCCTTATTTTTGCATCATCACTTCTTTTCCTTCAAGCTCAAAAAGTTGATAGCGAATCTGGATTGATTATTGCAAAAGGTTTTGAAACCGTAAAAGCAAACTGTACTGTTTGTCATAGTGCAAAATTTATTACTACACAAAAAGGTGATAGAGATACTTGGAAAGCTATGATTGTTTGGATGCAAAAAACTCAAGGTTTATGGCAATTTACTCCAGAAATAGAGGATGAGATATTAACTTATCTTGAGACAAACTATCCTCCAGGAAAAGCTTCAAGAAGAGCAAACATAAAATTAAAAGATATGCCAAATTAGCAATAAGTGGGTTTAAATATACCCACTTATATATAAATAAAAATTAAATCCTATCATCAAAATATTTAATATAAAAAAAGATTTTTTACTCCAAATTGAAAAAAATGAAAACAGAATATATAAAATAAAAAAATATAAAGGTGTAAAAACTTCATAAACTTCTATTTTATTCTCTAAAAAAATCTTTAAAAACTCATCAAAATATATTGAAAAATTAAAAATATGAGCAACTATTTCAAGTGGATAAAATATAGTAAAAAATATTGTAATAGGTATTGAGTAAAACTGTTCAATAGCTGTTTGAGGGAAAAAGAAGTGAACTATTGGGTTAAAAATTAAAAACATCCAAATATTAAAAAATATATAAAGTAAAATTTTATTTCCATTCTTAAAATATTGAATAAACAAATAGATGTAAAAAACAGCAAAAATAGAGAACCAAAATCCAATAGAAAATATAAATTTGGGGAAAATTGCAATAACTATAAGAAACGTGTATAAAAGTGTAATATATGAAAATATTTTTATATTACTTCTTAAAAGAAATATTCCAATACAAAAAAGTACAAATGCCCTTAAAAGCGATGGTACAATCTCTGTTAAAATAAGATAATAGAACATTATAAATATTGTAATTAATAAAATATCATATCTTCTATTTCTATATGAAAAAAATCTATCTTGTAAAAATTTATAAGGATAGTACAAAATCCAATAAATCACAAAAGATAAAACTGCTAAATGAAAACCTGAAAGTGCTACAACATGAGCTATTCCATAAGCTGTTATTACATCTCTAAGCTCTTTTGAAACTGGAACTGCTAAAAACAGAGCTTCAAAGAGCTCAATAATCATAGCATCCTCATGATTATTTTTAATATTTTCTAAAATTTTATCTTTAAATTCATATCTTTTTTCAACTCTATCAAAGTATAAAACTTTTGTAAAAAAACCTTTTAAATAATCAAAAAAAGAGATATTTCTAGTATCAATTACAACATTTATTAAATCTAATTTTTCAAAGTTATTATCTTTTGAAAAAGAGGCAAAAAATTCAAAGCCTTCACCTTTTAGTTTTAAGATAGTAAATCTATCTTTAGGGTAAATATTTAAAATGCTAGCTTTTGTTTCAAAAATATAATCATTTTTAAATCTTTTATATGATGAATATTCATAAATAAGATTTAAAATTAAAATGGTGATTAAAAATAGTATGAAAAATATACTATTTTTTGATAAATATATTTTTTGCATAATGTTGATTATACAAAAATATAAACTATTTTGTAAGATTTAAAATAGACTCTTATAGTTTAATTTAACACTTTTTAACCATTTTTTAAGTATATTAAGCCTTTATTATAAAATTTTTAAGGCTTTTTTAAAATGAATAAATTTGATTATACAAAGATATCTGATGATTGTATTAAGTGTGGAAAGTGTAAACCTGTATGTACAATATTTAATATAAATCAAGATGAAGCAACAAGTCCTAGAGGATTTATAGACCTTTTGGGAGCTTATAAAAGAGATGAGCTTGAGCTAGATAAAACGGCTAAAGAGATATTTGAATCATGTTTTTTATGTACAAACTGTGTTGAAGTTTGTCCAAATGATTTACCAACTGATATGATTATTGAGCAAGTAAGAAGTGATATTGCAAAAAAATATGGAATTGCTTGGTATAAAAGATTGTTCTTCTTCCTTTTAAGACATAGAAAAATTATGGATTTTATGTCAAAACTAGGATATATGTTTCAAACATGTGCTATTAAAATAGATGAAAAAACAAAAAGTGCAACTCCTAGATTTAGCCTTCCTATTGTAAAAAAAGATAGAGCCCTGCCATATGCAGATAGCATTAGTTTTTTAAATAAATATCCTGAAAATATGAAGTTTAGTGTTGAAGATAAAAGAAAAAAAGTTGCTATTTTTATTGGTTGTATGAGTAACTACACTTATACAAATACAGGAGATAGTTTAGTAAAAATTCTTAAAAAACTAAAATATGATGTATTTATTCCAAAAAAACAGTTGTGCTGTGGAGCACCTGCTTATTTTACAGGTGCTTTTGATACAGTTGATTATCTAACTAAAAAAAATATTGAATATTTTGAATCTTGGATAGATGATGTTGAAGCTGTTATTATTCCAGAAGCTACATGTAGTGCAATGATAAATAAAGATTGGGAACACTACTTACATGACCAACCAGAGTGGAAACAAAGAGCTGTTAAACTATCTAAAAAGATATTTTTAGCAACAAAATGGCTAGAAAATAGTACAGAGTTAAAAGATATATTGTCAAAAAGTGGTAAAAAAATTGATCAAATGGTAACTTATCACGACCCTTGTCATGCAAAAAAGATGCAAAATGTTTGGAAAGAGCCAAGAGAACTTTTAAAACAAAACTATATTTTAAAAGAGATGAGTGATTCAAATAGATGTTGTGGATTTGGTGGAGTTACTATGCAAACAGAAAAATTTAGTTTTGCAAGGGCAGCAGGTGCTCCAAAAGCAGCAATGATAAGAGATAGCAAGGCTCAAATAGTAAGTGCTGAGTGTAGTGCTTGCAGAATGCAAATAACAGATAGTTTATATCATGCAAATGTTGATGTGGTATTTAAAAATCCAATTGAGTTAATTGCTGAAGCTTTAGAAGATTAATATGGAATTTTGGCAAAATATATACTCACAATTTGATCCTGTAGCTTTTAGAATTGGTGAGATTGCAGTTCATTGGTATGGAATAATGTATGCATTAGCACTTTTAAGTGCTATATTTATTGCAAAGTGGTTTATAAAATATGACAAAATAAATATTAGCCAAGATATTTTTGATTCATATATTTGGTGGGCTGAAATTGGTGTTATTTTAGGTGCAAGAATTGGATATATCCTATTTTATGATCCAAATACAACTTACTACTTAACAAATCCTTGGCAGATATTTAATCCTTATGTAAATGGTGTTTATGTTGGAATTGCTGGTATGAGTTATCATGGAGCATTTATTGGATTTATTATAGCTTCACTTCTATTTTGTAGAAGAAAAAATATTAATTTTTGGTTTATAACAGATATTTCTGTTTTAGGAATTAGTGCTGCTTATGTATTTGGTAGAATTGGAAACTTCTTTAATCAAGAGCTTGTAGGAAGAGTTACAGATGTTCCTTGGGCAATTTATGTTGATGGGATTTTGCGACACCCTTCTCAGTTATATGAAGCCTTTTTAGAAGGAGTTTTAGTATTTTTAATACTTGTTTATTTTAGAAATAGAAAAAAATTTGATGGTCAATTAGCTTTAATGTATGGAATTTTCTATACTATTGCAAGAATTATTGCAGAGTTTTATAGAGAACCAGATTGGCAATTAGGATTTTTAGCTGGAAATTGGCTAACTATGGGAATGTTACAATCGTTTGGAATTTTATTTATATGTTTAGCTATATATTATATGAAATTAAAAGTAGTGCTAAAAAAATAGCCCTACTTTGTATCTTTTTTTGGAACAATCTTAAAAAATTCGGCTTTTGTTAAATCTTGTAAGAACTTTGGTTCAATTTTATGCAAAGCAATAATATCAACTCTTTTATCATTGTAAAGCCAAGATTTACCTGTATCTTTTAGAGTCTCCTCTTTAAAAAGTTTTACCAAATCTTGCTTACTTAAAATTAGCTCTTCCAAATTTATCCTTATTTTGAATAATGAGTTAAATCTATTGTATATCCTCTACCTGAATGATTTTTAATTATTGAGTAGTAAGTTTTTAATCTTATTTTATTTACAATATTTCTCATAGTAAAAATTGACATTTTTTTACCTTTCCAAACCTCTTTTTGAACTAAATCATAATCAGTAACTTCATCTAATCTACTAATTAAAAGTTTCAAAAATCCTTTTTCAAGTCTTGTAAACTCAATCATATTATTTGATTTATCAAAGAATTGATCTTTGTATCTATCAAAATATATTCCCTCAGCTAATTTAAATTTATCAGATCTTTGAGTCTGGTTTAAACACATTAAAACTAATATTAGTATAGAAGATATTGGACAAGATTTTAAAATATATGTATAAGCTTTTAAATTTATAGCTTTTTCTATACTATCTTGAGAATCACTCTTGCTTATTACAATAATTGGAACAAATGCTAATTTTTTTTGTATAAGCTCAATAATATTATCCAAAAAAATAGTATTTTGATCAAAATCAAGAACAATAATATCACAATTTTCCAAATCTATTGTATTTGAAAATAATTTATTATTTAATATAATTAGTTCTTTAAATTTGTCTTTAAAGCCCTCTTTTATCTGCTCATCTTCGCTTATAAAAAGGACTTTTGCATTTTTATTTTGTCTAACTGCTTTTTTCATTTTCTTCTCTTATGTATAATTTTTTATAAATAATAACAAAAACAATATTAATATAAACAAAATTTAAGAGGCACAGTTTACCTCTCTTACTTTGTTTAACATATCAAATACAATTTTAGTATTCTCTTCAATTTGAACAGCTACATCAAAAATCTCTTCATTTGAAGCTTTTTTTGCATATAAATCTACAGTATCTTGAACCAATGAGTGAACACTGTTATGAGCTTTTGTTAAAATTTCCCACTCTTTTGTTTTTGCAAAATCTCTATGCTCATTCTCTCTCATCCATTTTCCAAGGTTACACTCTTTTGAAGTTGCAACTGTAAATTTATTTCCTACATTACATTTTGCAAAGTTAATATTTTTGAAATTAATATGATCTGATTTTAGTTTATTAATATTTACAATCATATTTGAATCACAAATTCTGCTACTTGCACTCTTATCAAAACTTGTTTGACTTATTGTTTGATCTAAACTAACAGCAAGTTGTGCAGTCTGTTTTGCCATCTCATTAATACTTGAAGCTAAGTTAGCATTTTGTTGTGTTGCTTGATCCAAACTATTTACAGTATCATTTATCTGAGCCATAGCTTGTTGTTGCTCTCTTGTTGCCGTTGCTACATCTTCAATTAATTTTATAGTTACATCGATATTTGAATTTAGCTCATTGTATCCATTTATCATATTTGTAGTGCTATTTTTACCCTCTTTGGCTTTTAAAGTCGCATTTTCAACAATATTTTTAATCTCATTTGCAGCTTCAGCACTTCTGCTTGCAAGATTTCGCACCTCTTGAGCAACAACAGCAAAACCTTTTCCAGCTTCTCCAGCAGTTGCTGCTTCAACAGCTGCGTTTAGACTTAAGATATTTGTTTGGAATGCTATTTGATCAATTACACTAATTGCTTCATTTATTGCCATAACCTGATCGTTAATCTCATCCATTGAAATAGCTGTTTTTTGTGCTAACTCTTTTCCAATAGCTGTAGATTTTGTAACATTTTGTGCATATTGAGCCATTTTTGTTGCATTTTCACTACTTCTTTCAATAGTTGCTGCAATCTCTTCAATAGCAGCAGCAGTCTCTTCAAGACTTGCAGCTTGAATATTTGATGATTCACTTAAATTTGAAGATGCAATTGACAACTCTTTTGAACTATCATTTAAATCTAAATTTGATTTATAAATTAGACACATAATTTCATTTATACTTGATTGTGTAACTCTTACTCCATTTACCAATGATGAGATAATTCCTGAACTATTCTCTATATTTTTAATATTGTAATCATACTGTGCATTTGATAAAGCAATAATTGCATCATTTACAACCAATAAATTTGATTGAGTTTTTTCAATCATTTTGTTTATCTCTTTAACTAAAGAGTTTACACTATTTGAGTTTGCAACTCCTACAACTTTATCATTTAACAATCCAGCATTAACTTTTTCAATAACTTTTTTTGTCTCATCAATAACAATTTGATCTTGAATATGACCTTTTTCGATTGAATCTAAATATCTATTAAAACTAGTTACAACATCTCCTATCTCATCATTTGATATAACTTCTATTCTACTTTCAACTGATGATGTATTAGTTATTTGATCAATAGTTTTTTTAAGGCTCAAAATAGGATTTAAAATACCTATTTTCATATTTATCAAAGATGCTATCATTGTAACTAATAAAGAAAGAACTAAAATAATTAAAGCAACATATACTATTTTTGAAGCTTGTTCTATTGCACTTTGAACACCACTTATAGGTTCTGCTAAAAGAGTAATACCTAATTTTCTACCTTGAAAATCAACAACATTATCATATGTATAAAAATATTTTTTTGATACCAAATAACCATCTTTTAATAACTTATCAAAATCTATTGTTTTTGCATCTGCTAAAAAATCTTCATTAACAAAATTTTGAGAAATCAAATATTTATTTATAACTTTTTTATCATCATATTTAGCTGTCGCTAAAGCTGTATCCATTAGAAGTAGATATGCTTTACCCTCTTTATCAAAATCAATAGCAACAGAGTTTAATCCTTGCATAAACTCTAAAGAACCAGCATGAACCCCATCTTTTAAAACAGGAACCACAGATCTTAACTCCAAACCTGCATTTCCAATCTCAAAACCATTTACAACTTTTTTTGTTTTATTTACTTCAACAACACTTGCTCTAAATGAACTTAAATCATCCCCATGATTTTTTTGATTCCAAGATCTTAAAAATGAGTGATTATCTTTTGTATGAATATGAATTCTAATATTTTTAAATGGTGTTGACTCTTTCATTTTCAAACCAAGTAAATCAACAGATTTTATAACAGTATCTCTATCTGAATATAGTAATCCACTTTGAAGATTTGAATCATTTGCAATAGATATTGCATTTGAGATTCCAACATCAAGTTTTGAACCAACTCTAATATCTTTTAAGTTTTTTAAGCTTTTTACAACATCAGATTGAACTTCATCTTCTAAGCTGTTTTTATAACTATTTAAAACTAAATATCCAACAATTAAAGCAATAACTGTAACAACAGCGCTTATAATTGTAAACTTTAAACCAATCCCAAATCTATTCATATTTTAACTCCCTTTTGTATCTTTTAATATTATATTGTAATCTCTTTAATATCAGCTATATTTCTAAATCCTAAATATACTTGTGATATTAAATTTTTTCTATTTATTTTGATTTTTTCATCTTCATGATTTACAAAAACTTTTTCAAAAAAGTTATCAAGATTTTAT
>NZ_JBAZAH010000060.1:0-9894 GCF_041672065.1 Aliarcobacter sp.
AGAGGATTAGAGTCGTTTGGGCTAGGAACTAGCCTTGTGGACTTAAATAAACACAAAGCCTTTCGCTCAACTTCATTAGAGGTTGCTAGTTAGGAAGCCTCTGTCTTTAGGCAGAGGTTGGTTCACATTAATATAATCATAAAATAAGATAAAAAAAGATAAAATTGTTTTATCTTTTGATAAAGGGGTTAATTGTTTAGTTTCATTAAAGCTCTACAAAACTTTTTTAGTAATTTAAAAAAGAAAAAAGGTTTATGGTTTACAACCTTAACTATTTTGTCTATCATTGGTATATCAGTTTCTATGTATCTTCTTTCAAATATGACAACAAGCATTGCTAAAGAGGTTTATATAAATATGTCTAGTACTTATATAAATAATTTGGAAGATAAAATAGAAGATAAAAAGAATGAATATAGAAGAATTATCTTAGGTTTACAAACAAATGATACCTTTAAAAATAATTTAAATAATAAATTAATTATTGATTCTATTTTAGAAAATTATAATAAAAATTTATCTGAAATGGGATTTGGTCAAATAACTTTATCTTTTTATTCAATATCTAACCAAATAAATCAATATAAAAATATTGTTAATACGGTAATTAGTAGAAAAACTTCATCTTTCGGATTTGAAGTTCTTGCGGATGGGCCAAATATTGTTTATCTCTTTCCCATTATAATAGATAGTAATGTTGTTGGAGTTGTTGAGATTAAGGAGAATATTATTTCTCTTAAAAATGATATTGAAAGAAGTAAACAAACTATATTTTTATTTTTGTTACAAGAAAAAATGATGAATAATTTATCTGATGATTTAAAAAATCGAAGATATAGATTAATAGTTGATGGTTTAAGAGTTGAAGAACAAAAATATGATAGCTCTTTAGTGTCAAATGTCGCAGAAGGTGGGCAAGAAGAGATAAAAGAGTTGAAAAATAATGGTTATCTTGTAAATGATGTTTACTTTAAAACATATAAAGAAGTAGTTGATGTTAATGGTGTAACTATAGGTTATATTATTATGGCTGAGAAAGTTCATGGTAGTAATGGGTTTGTTAATATAGTTGATAACATGACAAAATCTGTTACGTTGGTATCATTAGGGCTGGTGATATCTATACTGTTGTTTATGTTTTAAAGGTATTAAATGAGAAGAGTTAAAGTTTTAAAGATTTTTTTTATTGTTATATTATTTATATCGTTTATTATATATGCAAATTTTTCATTAATTAAAACTTTTTTTGTTGCAACATTGACATTTAATATACCAATTTTAACTATATTTTTGCTTGCGCTATTAGTTATATATAAATCTGCAATAAGATTAACAATGTTAGCAGGTACTTTTGGAATTTTAGCCTATAAAAAAGGTAAAGCATTAGAGTTTTATTTGGATGGAATAACAAAAGTTATGCCAGCAACAATAGCTCATATGTTCAATAGAAGAGCAAAAAAAGGTGTTATATATTTTTCAGAACAAGAAGCAAAAGATGTAAATGAGTGGCTAGATAATCAGTTTTTTAAAGAAAAAAGTTACACTGCCTTTTTTGTTGGTTCATCCTTAACCCTTGGATTATTGGGTACGTTCGCGGGTTTATTAATAGCTATTGATGAAATGGGAAGAATTATTTTATCTTTTGGTGGTGATAATATAGACTTAGCTGAAATAATGACAGGATTTTCAGGACCATTAGGTGGAATGGCAATTGGATTTTCATCTTCATTGTTTGGTGTTTCATCTGCTATTATACTAAATCTTATGCAGTATATTTTAACAAAAAGTCAAAACTCATTTTTAGAAGATGTTCAAGAATGGATGAAAGAGAAGATTATTGATTCTCAGGCGATTGATATTATTGAAGATACAGGAGAGTATAAAACTTTATTAAAAGCAAATACAAATCAAAATATAGATAGCAATATTATGTCTTCTGCCGGATTTATAGATGTATTTGTTGATACAATAAGTGGATTTACTGAAAAAATTGAGAATTCTAATCAAATTTCTCAAGAAGTATTTATGAAAATTGCTGATAAATTAGAGCAAAATATAAATAAATCTGATAATGAATCAGTTTTATTAAAAAATTTAATTGAGGTTATGAAAGAATCAAATTTGAATCAATATTCAAGTTCAAAACTAATAGAGGAATCCTTGCAAGAAATTTCAATGGTAATATTATCTCAGCATAAAACTATTAAGAAAAGCTTGGAATTACAAGAAGAAAATAATAAATTATTAACTAATCTGATTAATAATTTAGAGAATAAGTAATCAAAATGGCTCAAAAATTTGAAGAGGAGTTTAATCCATGGCCGTCTTTTGTGGATTTATTTTCATCTGTAATTTTAGTTTTATTACTATTTCTATTGGTTGTACTTGCTAATCTTGGTTATTATGCACAATTTAAGTATAAAACATCATATACTGGTTCGATATCTTCTGATGATTTAATTTTAAAAGATAGTAGTTCTTCTGATAATAGAGTTGAAGTTCAATCTTCAAGTAGTAGTTCCGCACCAAATTCAGATTTAAATATTCAAATAATAAAAGAACAAAAGCAGATGGTTTTAGCTCTTGAAAATCAAATAAATTCAGATCCTATAAATGTAAAATCAGCAGAAGGTTCAGATGAAGTAGTTTCTTCAGGAGTTAATGTAGCCGATAAAAAAGAGAATACAACAGAAGTACAAAATATGATTACAGCAGATGATTATTTGATCGTTACCTATAAAGCTGATGAACTATTTGTTGATGATACAATTTCTAAAAAATTAAGAGATTTTTTAAATAAAGCAAAAGTTAAGTACCCAAAGCATGAAATAGTAATATATTCATATGAGATAAAAAATGTATTAAGCGCAACAATCTCAAAGCAAATATCATTGGCTAGAACAATGAGTATAAGAAATTTAATCAAAAAATTTGGATATGAAAAAAAAGACATTAAGATAGATTTAGGAACAAAACCAGAGATAAAAGAAGATATAGATCCTAAAAATGGATATATAGTAATTAAAATTGTAAAGTAGAGTATATGAATAAACAACTGATATTTATAACTATTTTTTTTGGTATTCTTTTAAGTGCAAATGAAGATGCATTTATTAAAAACTATAATGAAAATTTAAATATAGCTGAACCTGAAATATTGAAAAATAATTATTTCTTTGAAAATAAAGAATATTTGGCTTTAGATATTAGTAAATATAAAAAAGTATCTCTAATGGATGTTGTTTTAGAAACTATATCAAATAGCGATCTTCTAAAAGCTTCAAGAGAAAAAGTGATTCAAAGTGAATTGAAACTAAAAGATGCAATAGCTGGATACTATCCAACATTAAATTTAGAATCTGAAACTGGAAGAACGAAGTCAACAAGTTATGGTTCATCAGAAAAGTACAAATATTATGATGATAGAAATTTAAAATTTATTCTGAGTCAAAATATATATTCTGGTTTAGAAACTACGAATACTATTAAAAGTTTAGAAAAAAAACTTAGTGTAGAAAAAAACCAATATGAAATTTTATTGCAAGAACAGATAACAAAGGCTATAAAAGCATATTTTGATGTTGTTTTTTCACACAAATCAGTTTTAGCTAGTGAAAGAAATATGATAAAATTAAATAAAATATTAGAAATTATAACAATAAAATATGATAATGGAGCAGCAACAATTGGTGATTTAACAGCAATTAAAGCAAATGTTTCAAATTCTGAAACTCAACTTACAAAAGTAAAATCTAAACTTACAGAATCGATGAAGTATTATGAATATATTGTTGGAGAAAAGTATTATCAAACATTGCCTTATGAGAAAAATTTCAATATAAATATATCTAGTTTTGATTTGCTATATGAAAGAGCATTAACTAGAAATAGTACTATATTAAATTATTACAATTTAATTGAATCTGAAAAATTTAATCTTAAATCAAAAGAGTCTAGTTTCTCACCTAAATTGGATTTTGAAGTTTCATTGGATAATATTCTAGATCAAGAAGATTATAAAGGAAGAGAACAAGATTTAAATGTAAAGCTAAAATTTACTATGAACCTATACAATGGTGGAAAAGACCAAAACAAAATTTTAACTTCATATAGTTCTATTAGAGCTTTAAATTTTGAGTTAAATGAAGAGAAGAAAAAATTGAAATGGAATATTGCAAAATTATTTACATCAATTCAATCTACAAATGAATCTTTAAAAAGTAATATATCTGAGATTGTATCTCTTAGAAAAATGGTCGATGCTTACTGGGAAGAGTTTAATTTAGGACAACAAGATTTGCAATCTTTACTTCAAGGGTATAAACAATTAAATTCAGCAGAGATAGAATTAATAAAAAATGAAAGTAGTAATACAATAGATCTATTTTCACTTTTAGGCTATACGGGTGATTTGTTGTCATTTTTTGATTTAGATCCTGTACACCCAAAATATATCGATTTTTCAAAAAGTAATTATTCTCAAAATGTTTATATTGATGATAAGTTTTTGAATGAAAAGGAGAGAAATGAAAAAGAGTACGAAAAAAGGAAAGATGAAGAGTTTAAAAGATTATTAGCCAATCAAAAACTAAAAGATATTAATATAGATAATTTTATTAAAAACTTTATGCTGGCAAATGATGAGTTTTTTACACTTGAAATTGGAAAATTTAAAAACAATAAAGAAGCTACAGATTTTATTAAAAATAATAATTTAGATATGAACTCATTTGCTTTTGATATTATAGAAAATTCAATAGTTACTTCAAAAATTTCTCATGGAATTTTTTCAAATATGGAACTTGCAAAAGCTTCTAAAGATAAACTATCTGAAAAATATAAAAATTCACAAATTATAATAAAGAAAATAAAAGATGTAAAAAAACATTATAGTGAATATATTTCTGGATTAAAAATAAATCTACCAAAACCAGAAATTAAAATTATAGAAAAAATAAATACTATTGAGAAGATTAAGCAGAAAAAAGAGAGTGTTTTTGTATTTGATCAAGATATTATGAATAAATTCTTAAATGCTGATGATGATTTATATACTATTCATATTACATCTTTTAGTGAAAATAAATATTTAGAAAATATATTATCAAATAATATCAATTTATATTCAAATAGTTATGTTTATACATATTCCAATGGAAGAATATTAATTAGATGGAATTATGGGATTTATAAAACTTATGAAGATGCCCAAGAAGCAATAAAAGATTTGGGCGAAGTTGTAAATAGTTATTACCCTGTAGTACAAAAAATTTCAAAAGAAAAAGAGTTATACAATTCATATCCTAAGCCAAAAGAAGAGGATATAAAAGAGGTAGAATTTGAATATATTGATGTTTCATCTAAAACAGAATACAAAGAGGTACCAGCTTCAAATAATAAAGAGTTAAATAACTCATCTCAAGAAGAGTATTCTAATACTGGTACTAGATGATGAAGAAAAATATAATAAATAGAGCTTTAAAAAATATTATTTTTTTAATATTAATATTTTCTTTTATTCTATTTTTATTCTTTGGTTTATTTTTCAATGATTTTAAAGAAAAATTATTTATAAATGCAAAAAACAGTTATCAATTAAATATAGATAAATTTACAAAAAATCTAGAAGACAAAGTCATTTTGTTTGATAAAGAATCCATTGAATTGCTTGTTAGTGATGCAAAAGGCACAGGTTTTATTCAAAATATTAAAATAAAACTTGATAAGTATATTTTTGATAAAGATACTCTAATTTTTCAAACAAAAACTTTTAACGATACCTCTTGGAATTTAGCAGATGTTACAATTGATACAAAATTTGGAGAAATTCAAAAAATAGAGAATAGTCAATTTTTTGAATTTAAACCATCCCATTTATTTAATTTTAATGAAAAATTAATACTAAAATATCAATTATTTAAGAATAATGAAATTAAGAGTTTTATCGCACAAATAGATTTGAATTTACTAGAAGAAAAAAAGATAGAAAAAAAAGAGATAGATTTTTTAGGAATATTTGAACATTTTTATAATCTAAAAATTGATGATATTGTAACAAAAGATTTAGTTTTAAAGGATATAATCTATGGAACAGTAGAGTTTACTCTTGATGATTACAAACTTAAAAAAGAGGTATATGATTATTTTATTAAACTATTATTTTTAGCTATAGTCTTGTTTGTTCCAGCAGTTATTTTTATGTTTTATTATAATAGATACTTAGATAATAAATATATAGTAAAACCAATAAAATATTTAGATAAAGTCGTATCGGATTTAATTGAAAATAAATTTTCTAATATTGATAATAAAATGTTTGAAGATAGTGTTGAGTATAAAAATTTGGTCTCTAATATTTCAAAATTATCAAACAAAATAGCTTCACTGGTTAATGAGTTGAATATAAATAAGGATACCTTAGAAAGAAATCTATTAGTAGATAGTTTAACAGGATTATATGATAAAAGAATGTTTGATATTGATATGAAAAGTATGTTTGTTTCATCTGTTGAAGGATATATCTTTTTGTTAAAGATTGCTAAATTAAATCAAATAGAGAAACTAAACGGTACACTTAGAACAGATGATTTTATTCTATCTTTTGTAAATATAGTAAATAATGTAATTCAACTTTATAAAGATAAGTCTATCTCTTGTTATAGATTTAATGGTTCAGAATTTATTATTCTAGCAAAAGAGCTCAAATATTTAGAAGCTTTAGATTTTGCTGATAAAATAGTTGCTAACTTAACAAATAATATTTTTAAAGCATATGAGTTACCTTCTGATATATTTCATATTGGTGCCGTTCCTGTTGATCAGTATGGAACTATAGACTCTATTTTAACTCTGGTTAATGAAAGATATTCAAAAGCTCTTTCAAAAGGTAAAGATGGCTATGATATTTTAGAAGAGAGTAGAGGAAAAGAAGAGATTAAAAAAAATGAAATGAAAGTTAAAAAAATTATTGAGCAAAATGATTTTGATATTTCATTTGTCTTTGATAGTTACTCTTTTGGTGGAGAACTTTTAATGAGAGAGTTAAAACCAAATTTAAAAGATGATGATAATAATATTTTTCCTATTGGACTTTTTGTTGCTGTTAGTGAAAAACTAGATTTAAATAGAAAATTTGATACAGAAGTAATTTTAAAAGCAATTGATTTTATAAAAAACAATAAAATAGATTATAAAATAGCCATTAATTTATCAATTAAAACAGTTTCAAATCCAGATTTTATAATATTTTTAGAAGATTTAGTTTCAAAAAATGAAGATTTTATTAAGCATATTGTATTTAGTATAACATCTTATTCTGCTTCAGCATATAAAAATATTTTTATAGATTTTGTAGCACATTTAAATAGAATTGGGATTGAAATTTTAATAAAAAGATATAAAACAAAAGAGCTTTCTTTGGATGAATTAGCTAATATAAGAATAAATTATATAAAAATTGATAAAGAACTAACACAAAATATACATAATGATGTAATTAAAAAGCATAAAATAAAAAATATTATCATTTTTGCTGAAATAAATGATATTAAGGTATTGGTAGAAAATATTGAATCTGATAGAGATTATTTATATTTAAATAAATTAGATTTATATGCAGTTAATAGGTAGGGGTATATATGAATAAGTTTTTTATTTTAATTATTTTAGTTATATCTTCAATTGCTTCTGAGGATATGAAAAATTTTACTACAAATAGAGTATACAAGAATATATCAAAAAATGCTATATTTGATTCTGCTAAAACACTTTTTAATATTTCTAATGAAAATAATGGTAATAAAGATTTTATATTAGATTCTTATATTGATAAATTAGAGATAACTAAGATAAATTTTAAATATAATGTAATTAATACAGATATTATTTTAGATACATGGATATTGGAATTAAATCAATTTGAAAATGAAACAAGAGCAATTCTTACTTTCATAAGAAAAGATGCGCTAAATGGAGAAAATATTAAAGAACTAAATAATAATGTACATAATCTTTTTTGGGATAGAGTTGATTATATTTTGGGATTAAATAAAGATTGGAAAAGTTGTAGTAGTTATTTCAGTTTTAATTTCTTTAATAGTTTTTGTAATAACTATTTTGTAAATTCCAAACCAGAAGATAGTTATATTTTAAATAATATTTCTATTTCAAAAGAAAATATAAAGTTAAATACTGTTGATAATATAAAAACTAATATATTTGATAAAACAGATTTAAGTTCAAAGTATAATAATGGTATTTTTAATCAGAGTGAAAATATTGAAGAGACTAATTTTAAAATTCCAATTTTAGCAGAAGATATTTTACAAATAAAAGAACAAAAAAAAGTTAAGACTATAAAACTTGAAGAAGAACCAAATCAAGATTATTTTAATGATGAAAATATAAATAATAGAGTTAGTAATTCATTGAGTAATGATAAAGATATTACTAAATTTAAAGAAGGTTTAGAAAATATTATAAATAAAAACTCTGAAATAAATTATACTAATTCAATAAAAACTCTTTTTGAAAACACTGATTATAAAGAAAATAGTGAAGTTGATTTAAAATTAAAAGAGAATAATAATGAAAATTAAAGGAAATTTATGAAATTAGTTTTGTCTATATTTTTATCTATAATAACTTCTTTGTATGCTATTACTTTTGAGGAGGCAATAGCAAATTTTAATTCAAAAAATTATGTTGAAGCTTATGACCAATTTAGTGAATTAGCATTGGATGATGATGCAAATGCTCAATATAATATTGCTTTGATGAATTATAAAGGTTTAGGAGTAAATAAAAATTTAAAATTAGCATTTTTTTGGTATGAAAAAGCTGCTTTAAATGGAAACTTTGTTGCACAAAATAATTTAGCTCATATGTATTATTTAGGAGAAGAAGTAAAAAAAGATTTAGCATTAGCTGAAAAATGGTATAAAATTTCTGCTGAAGCTAATTATCCTCTTGCCCAACTTAATTTAGGTTTATTATATGATTCTAGTTCAAATGAAGAGAAAGTAAAAGAAGCATTTTTTTGGTATCAAAAAGCATCTGAACAAGGTGTAATTATTGCACAAAATAACCTAGCAAAAATGTACTATACGGGAAGAGGAACTAAATTGGATAAACAAAAAGCATTATATTGGTTTGAAAAATCAGCGGCAGCTTCTAATCCCATTGCACAAGCTAATTTGGCAATGATGTATCTAACAGCTGACGGTGTTACAAAAGATATCAATAAAGCAATATTATTATTAACAAAATCAGCAGAACAAAATAACTTATCCGCAATGATTAAATTAGCAGACTTATACGGTAAAGGGAAAGAAACATCTTTAGATTATGAAAAATCTTTTTATTGGTATAACAGGGCCTTGGAATTCAATAGTACAGCAGCAATATTTCACGTGGGTTTATATTATTATCATGGCTACGGAGTTCCTAAAGATATCAAGAAAGGTATTGAATTTATTAAAAAAGCAAGTGATAAAGGTTACAAAAGAGCAGCTAGTTTCTTGAAATTATTGAATGACCCCGAAAATATAGACAAAAATTAATTCAGTTAATTATAATAACAATTTAGAGAAAATTGTAAATAATTGAAGGAATTAAAAATGGCAAGAAGAGAATATAGTGAAGAGTTTAGAAGGATAAGTTTATTTCATCAAATGAGTATGAACAAGAGAAACTTTTTTATACTAAAAATGTTTGTGATATAAAACCACAAACTTCAAAAATAATGCCAGATTGCATGGTAAAGCTCTTTCCAACACCACTTGGACCTGTAATTAGAACGTTTTGATTGTTTTTTATGAAATTTCCAGTTGCTAATGACATAATTACTGATTTATCTAAATTTCTTTTTGGTAGATACTCTATTTGATCTAGTGA
>NZ_JBAZAH010000061.1:0-9776 GCF_041672065.1 Aliarcobacter sp.
AGTTGCGGTGGTGCTTCTCTTGAAGTAGTTAAACAATATATTGAAAGTCAAGAAACATCTAATTAATATCTCGTTTTCTAAGTTTAATATGCTTACATCCTCTCCTTAAAAGAAGAGGTTTTTCGCATTAGGATGAATAAATAATTATCTTAAAAGTTGAAGTATCAATTCTCACTCAATGCATTCTTACCAATATTTTTAAGAGGTTTAAGAATATATTCTAAAATAGTTTTTTTACCAGTTAAAATATTTACATTTGCAACCATTCCTGGTAAAATAGGCATTTCTTTACCAAAATTATTAACCTCTGCATTAATTTTTGCAATGTAGTAAATAGAACCATTTTTATCTTCAAAACTATCTGGAGATATTGAAATTAACTTTCCATTTAATAATCCATATCTTGAAAAATCGTAAGCTGTTATCTCGATAGAAACATCTTGACCCTCCCAAATAAATGCTCTATCTGAACTCTTTATCTTAGCTTCAATTGTCAAATTATCCTCTATTGGGGTAATCTCTGCTAGTTTATCTCCGGGTTTTACTATCCCACCTTCTGTGTAAAAATAGAGCTTGTTTATTATTCCATTTACAGGGGAAACTACAGATTTTCTTTGTTCTCTATCTGCATTAGCTTTATTTTTTTCTACAAGTTTATTTATTTCTGTTTTAACTTCCGTATATTTGTTTAATAACTTACTTTTATTTTCAGATTCAGCAGAAGCTATTTTTTTTCTTGCTTCTTCAAGTTCTTCTTGTAATATAGGAATGATATTTTTAGTCTCTTCAATTTGTGTTACAATACTTTGCTTTTTTGACAATTCAGCTATATACTCTTTTTTTGAAGCTACTTTTTTATTTAATAGTTCATCTAAAATTTTCATATTTTCCATAGCTAAATTTAACTCAATATTAAGATTATTAAATCTAATTTTAGCCTCTTTTAATTTATAAACTTTTTGATTAAATTGGTCTCTAGCAATTTCAATCTTTCTTTGATTATTTTCCAACTCTTCATAAAATATTTTTGTTTCATTTTCTACAATTTCAGGAATTTTTTGTTTTAAGTTTTCTGGGAAATCAACAACAGTTTTATTTTCTATTAATGAATCTAATCTAATTAGAATTACTTGAAAAGTCAATAAATCTATCTCTTTTGTAATTGAATCAGCACTAAAAAATGCATTTGAAAGGTTGTAAATAGTGTCACCTTTTTTTACACTATCTCCTTCATTTAATAAAATAGCAGATACTATTCCTCCCTCTAGATTTTGTATAACTTTTGTTTGTCCAGAAGGAACAACTTTACCAGTTCCTTTTATAGTTTCATCTATTTTGGTAAAAGCAGCCCATAATAAAAAAATAATAACAAATAGCATAATTGGAATTACTGTGGTATAGTAGTTCCAATCTTTTTCTTCAAATAACCTATTATCCATACTATCTCTTTTCTTGAAGTGATGCTAAAACTAAATTTTTAGGTCCATCAGCAACTACTTTTCCTTGATTTAAAACAATTATTCTATCCACTAAATCTAATGCTGCAAATCTATGAGTAATAACTATCAATGTTTTATTTTCTAATACTTGTTTCATATGCGATATTAAAGTTTTTTCAAGTCCAACATCGAGTCCTGTTGTTGGCTCATCTAAAATTAAGATGGGAGGATTATTTAATAAAGCTCTTGCTAATGCTACTAAATGTCTTTGACCAACAGATAAATTAGAACCTCTTTCACCAACTTGCAATCCATCACCTTGTCCTGACTTTTTAACTAAATCCTCTAATCCAGTAATTTTTATTAATTCCATAAGCTTTTTTTTGCTAACAGGTGTTGCTAATTCAATATTTTCTTTTAGTGTTCCTGAAAATAAAAAAGGTTCTTGAGGCATTACACCAATATTTTGTCTAATTTCAATTGGATGAATAGTTGATATTTCATGATCATCTAGATAAACTGAACCTTTTGTAGGTGCATCAAGTCCTGTTAAAATTCGTAAAAAAGTACTTTTACCAGCACCTGTTTGTCCAATAATACCTACTTTTTCGCCTTCTTTTATTTTAATATTACAATTATCTAAAGATGGGTATTTACTATTTTTATAATAAAAATCAACATTTTTAAACTCAATATTTCCTTTTATTTCACCCAAACCTATTTCAATATTTTTATCATTTTCTAGCGGTAAATGCCAAAAATCATTTATATTATTTAAAGATTCTTTTATCTCTTTTAATTTTATAACAGTCATTGAAACTTGAATTACAGGAACCATTGCCCTGCTAGCTAAAATTGTAACAGCAATTAATCCACCAACTGATAAGTTTTTGTTTGCTATCTCAAATACTCCAACAAAAATAACCAGAAGTGTAACAAATTGAATAATTGTTTGTGAAAGATTCATAGAAAATACATTTAAAGATTGTATTTTATGAGTTACAGAATCTGTTAAAGCAATAATATTTCTCCAATTAAAAAGCTTTGTAGAACGAGCGTTTGAAAGTTTTATCATTTCACTTCCTTGAATTGTTTCAACCAGAAAAGAGTGCTTTGCTTGAATATTTTCAATATTTTTTTTGCTTAAATTTGAAATTGGTACTTGCATAGCAAAATTAAATATTAATACTAAAATTGCAACCAATAAAGGTACTAGTGCTATCATTGGTGAGATAATAAATATTACAGTAACCGCTAAAAAGAAAAATGGAAAATCTACTACTTGTACAACAGATTTTGTAGCAAAAAAATCTTTAATCAAAGCTAACTCTCTAAAAAGATTTGCTTTTGTTCCAACTAACATAACATCATATTGAGATTGAATACTTAAAACCTTTTTTAAAAGTTCTTCTTCTAAATAAACTCCTAACTCCTTTCCTACTTTTTCAATTATATAATTTCTAACACTTTTGAAGAATATATCAAATAAAAGTATAATAACAACACCAACAGCTAATACAAAAAGTGTTTCTGTTGCATTGTTTGGAACAACCCTATCATAAACACTCATTGAAAACAATGGAAGTGCAAGGGCAAAAATATTAATAAAAAAAGTTAAAATACCTATTTCTATATATGATTTACGAAATTTTTTTACAGGATTCCAAAACCAATCTTTATCTTTTATTTCATCTAACATTTTTTCTTTTTTAGGATCCCTAAATACTAAAATAGCTTTTTTAAAATTATTTAAATAATTATTATCTTTTCTTATCTCTTCATTTTTAATAGGATCATACAAAAAGCATTCTTTTCCTTTTTTCTTTAAGACATATGGTATATTACTATCATCAAAAATAATACAAGGCAAAAAATGGTTTGGAATATCTAAAGCTTTTATATCTCTAGCAACTGCTGTAAGACCTACTTCTCTAACAATGTCAATTGCTAGTTCTGGGGTAAAACCTTGATTTGATTTTGCACTAAAACTAATAATTGTATTTAAAGATATTTCTCCAAAATAAAAATCTAAAATATTCTTTAGTGCAAATAATAAGGGGTACTCATCTCTATTTAAATTGTTATCTTCAAATACTGGATCTCCTTGCTCTACATTTTTTTCTTGTTTTTGCAAAAATAGACCTCTCAACTAATTATGATTTTATATTTTTTTGAAAGTTTCGCATTTATAGATTGAAACACCCCATCCCAAACTCTTGCTGTTTTTTGTCTAAATAGTTTTGCACTTGGATACCATTTTGTAAGTTCTCCCTTATTCGTCCATCTCCAATCTGGAATTTTTTGTAAAGGAATCCAAACTTCTTTATTTAAAGCACCTGCAAGATGTGCAACTGCTGTATCTGAAGATATTATCAAGTCTAAATTATGAATTAAACATGATGTTTTTGAAAAATCTGTAAGACTAGAAGTTAAATCAATAATTTTATCTTCATATCCAAGTTTTTTAATATCTTCACTTCCCTCACCCACTTGTAAAGAATAAAGATTTATTTTTTGATTATTCATAAGTGGCTCAAAAAATTTTAAATCAAAAACTTTTCCTTCATAACTTTCACCTGTAACTGATGCACTCCAGCAAATTCCAATATTAATTTTTCCTTTTTCTTTTTTGATTTCTAATTCTTTATAAGAAGTTGATTTAAGATAAGGAATTCGTTTTGGTAAATCATTAATACTTTTCATTCCTAAAACAAATGGCATACTCATAATAGATAGTTGATAATCAAATTGAGGTGTTGCTTCGTTTCTATCAGCAATCACATCTATTTCTGACATTGTTTGAAATAATTCTTTTAAACCTTCTCTACATTTTACTGCTATTTTACATCCAAATTTCTCTTTTATTTGAGGTAAAAATCTTATAAATTGAATACTATCTCCGTATCCCTGTTCTGAATGAAGCAATAAAACTTTACCTTTAATATCCTCAGCACCTGTAAAAAGTGGTTTTGAAAAAATATCTTTATGTCTTATTATATGTGGAATCATCTCATCTTTTTTAAATCTCCATTCATACTCTTTCCATCCGTTTTCAAAATCTTCCATTGCTAAATACATCGTTGCTAAATCAAAATGAGCATTTACAAAATTTGGATCTAATTCAATTGCTTTTTTATATGAAGAGATAGCCTTATTTGATAATCCCAAATATTTATATGAAGTACCTAAGTTACTATATGCATTTGAACCATTAGGTTCTAATTCTATTGATTTCTCGTGCAGTTTTGAAGCTTTTTCATAATCATTTAGCTTATTGTATACATTTCCTAAATTCGTGTAGGCTCCACCATGATTTGGCATTTTAAGAATAGCCATTTCTAAAGATTCTATTGCTTTGTCATACTCTTTTGCTTTATTATAAGCTGCACCTTTATTGCTATATACTTCAAAATAGTTTTCATCAACTTGTAAAGCAATTTCAAAAATCTGAGCTGATTCTTTATATCTTTTTTGTTTATATAAAACAACACCTATATTATTTATAGATTTTGCATGATTTGGGTTTATCCTAACAGCTTGTTTATAAGCCTCTATAGCTTTATTATTATCCCCTATTAATTCAAAAACTATCCCTATATTATTAAAAGTATTAAAATCATTTGGATTTATCTTTAAAATATCCGAATATACTTGTAAAGCCATTTTATAATTTTTTATCTCTTTAAAAATATTCGCTAAATTGTTATAAATCGGTAAGTTTTTTGGATCTAATTTTATAGCTTCTATATAACATTTTATAGCTCTATTAATATCTCCTTTAATTTTAAAAATAACTCCTAAATTTCCATAAATAAATGAAATTTTAGGGTTTGTTTTTAAAATCTCTTCATATAGAGATTTTGATTTATCATAATCTTTTTTTTTAAAAAATTCAATTGCTTGTTCAGAAAGTTTTTTTTCTTCTTGAGTCATACTTCAACCTTAAAATAATTAAAACACCATTATTATATCAAATTTAATCAATATTATCTCTTCATTGGATGAAAGCTAGAATCTAAAACTTCAACCATATCAATAACTTTAATATCTAAATCTTTATGAATACAAAACATATTCACTGAAACAATATTTCCAAAAATATTTTCTTCTTGACAAAAAAAATTACTTTTATTGTAAAGCTTTGGCAAATGCCAATACATTTTATAATCCAAGCTCCATAATAACTCAATTAACTCTTTAGAGTGTTCTTGCCTATCGTTTTCAACGTAAATAATTGGTCTAAATTTGTCAATCAACTCTTTTGCACCTTTTATTACTAATATTTCCATACCTTCAACATCTATTTTTAATAATTTCAATCTATTTATTTTATTCAAAAAATTATCTAATTTTTGTTTATTTACGGTTGTTCCATTTTTAGTATTTTCAATATTTATTCCACCAAAATTATTATTTTCTTTAAAATTACATTCAGGAATTATTATAGTTCCATTTTCATTACTAACTGCTTCTTGATATGCAAATACATTCGAAATACTATTTAGTGCAAGATTTGCACATAAATTTTGGAAAATCAATCTTTGAGGTTCAAATGCAAATACAAAACCATTACCCACAAGTTTTGAAAGATAGAGAGTATGTGCTCCTATATTTGCTCCAACTTCTATTACAACATCTCCAGCTTTACAAATTTGTTCAAATATTTTTGCTTCAAGATATGAAAACTCTCCATACTTTTCTATTGATTTTCCAATATAGATATCATTCTTATTGTATAAAATAGTTCCATGTCTTGCTTCTATTAACTTATTAAATCTGTTCTCTAATACCATTACTTAAAATTTAATCTTAATATTTTTTCAAAATTTGGAATAGATTTTAAGTGAGCATCTAAAATACCCATCCAACCTTTTCTTGCCCAAGATGCTACAGTTTCATCATCTAATTGTACTAATTTATGAATATCTATAATATAAAATTCACTTAAAATAGTTTTTTCTTCATTATTAATATTAATTTTTAACTCTTTCTTTATTAATAAATCATTTGATTTTAATTCAGCAATAATTTTTTTTGAAATATCTCTTTGTCGATTTAATTCTCTTACTAATTCAACTTTAGCCAAAGCCTCTTTAGTTAAATTTTTATCTTCATCAAAAATATCAAACTCTTTATCTTCTGATACAAAATCACTATTATTATCAAATGCAATTACACTATTTAATTGTTCTTTATCATCTCTTACTTCAACATTTAAAAAAGGATAAGCTCTTATAAATGCAGGTATATAAATATCTGATTTATTAAAAATAGATATTTCAGGTGTAATTCCTGTAAATGCTAAGAACTCTGCATTTTCTCCTGAGCTAATAATAACAGCACAGCTATGACTAGCATACCAAACTTCACTAAATCCAAGAGGAATAAGTCCAACATTTTTAGCTATTTGTGTTGTATCTACATTATCAAATTTTAACTCTTTTGATTTTTCTTTATCTAATATCTCTATGTTTTTGTACATTTTTATCCTTTTTTTAATATTAAAAATTTGCTAAGTTATAGCTATTTTTTATAATCCATCTACGATCAATGTCGCACCATTATCTAAGGTATATGACCCATTAGTAATTGCTGTTGTACCTGAATCATCACCACCATATTTAGTTCCATAATTATTTGTAAATTCAAATTTAGAAGCTGCATCTGCATCTAATGTTAATTTCAATGAATTTGAACTAGTCCAGCTATTAATTAATGCTCCTGTTAATGTGTATTCTGCATTTGTTCCACCATCGCTTGTATCAGCTCCTACAACTAAGTCAGTTGCTGTTAAATCTAATGCTTCAATATTATCAAACGCACCTGCTCCAAAGATATTTGTATCTGTTGAAATAGAAGAACTTGTACCTGTAACATAAATTTCATCTTCACCATCTCCACCATCTACTTTATAATCTCCTTGTTCAATTCTAGTAAAATCAAGCACAAACTCATCACTGTTTGCACCTCCATTTACTTGAACAGATGAAGTTGTATCTGCTTCTAAGTATGCTTTATTTTGACCATTACCTAAATCAAGTGTTTTTATTCCTGCATTAAACTCATCACTTCCAAAAGTTACAATATCATCATTTTCACTAAAGCTTAATTTTTCTAAATTATTAATCTTACTAAAATCTAAATCCTCTGTAATAGCTGAAGAGAATTTAAACTCATCATCTCCACCTTTTGTATCAATAGCTGATGAAAACTTTGATTTAAAAGTATCAAAACTTGACTTATCTGTAAATGTAACTACATCTGCTTCTGTTGATAAATTAAGGTATTCAAATCCAGATACATTAAAATCACTACTAGCAATAGTTCCACTTCCATTTATATTTAAAGTATCTATTCCACTTGTATCTGTAATAATATCTGCACTTGTTAAGTCACTCATATTTGATACATTTATAGTATCATCTCCAGCTCCAAGATTAATTGTATCATTTCCTGATGAAAGAGTTAGTGTATCGTTTGCAGATGTTCCTTTTATATTATTATCTCCAATGCTATCATTAATAGTTAATGTTCCACTTAAACTATTTGTAACTCCACTTAAATCTAAAGTTTCTCCTGCTATAGTTGTGAGTGTTAATGAACCAGCACCACTTAATGTTACTGTTCCTGTAGTTGCTACATCTAAAGAAGTTATTTGTGATGAAGCTATCGTTCCTGTATTGGAGATAAATATATTCTCATTTCCTAATCCAGTTATTGTTCCAGCACTATTTGCTGTGTATGCAGTTTCTATTTCTGATGCTGTTCCTATTAGTGATGTAACTGCAGCTGCATTTATAGCAACTGATGTTTTATTATCTAATTCAGTTAAATGTTTAGCTTCAACACTTCCTGCACTTACAGTCAGTGTTAAAGCATCTGCTGATGTTGCATTTGTTAAAGCACTATTTAAATTTGATGCTGTATCTGCACTTACTGTTGCTGTTACTACTCCTGTTGTTTTACCAAGTATTGTATTTACATTTGTAGCACTTTGTGTATCTGTAATTGTTATATTTTCATCACCAAGATTTGAATAATTACTCGAATTTATTACATAAATATTATTTAAATCTGTAAAAGTACCACTTACTGATGTTGCTGTTACACTTATTGCTATATTTGTTTTTCCATCAAGTGATATTAAATCAGAAGCTGTCGCTGTTGCTCCATTTACAGTTAGTGTTAAAGCATCTGCTGATGTTGCATTTGTTAAAGCACTATTTAAATTTGCTGCTGTATCTGTACCTACTGTTGCTGTTACTACTCCTGTTGTTTTACCAAGTATTGTATTTACATTTGTAGCACTTTGTGTATCTGTAATTGTTACAGCTTCATTTCCAAGTCCACTTATTCCAGCTGATGAATATGCTGTATTTAAATTTGCATATGTTTCTGTTATTGATGTTATACTTGATGCATTTACTGCCACACTTGTTTTTGTATCAAGAGCTAATAAATTTGTTAATGAGCTTAAACTTGTATCAGTTATAGTTAATGTTAAAGCATCTGTTGATGTTGAATTTGTTAAAGCACTATTTAAATTTGATGCTGTATCTGCACTTACTGTTGCTGTTACTACTCCTGTTGTTTTACCAAGTATTGTATTTACATTTGTAGCACTTTGTGTATCTGTAATTGTTATATTTTCATCACCAAGATTTGAATAATTACTCGAATTTATTACATAAATATTATTTAAATCTGTAAAAGTACCACTTACTGATGTTGCTGTTACACTTATTGCTATATTTGTTTTTCCATCAAGTGATATTAAATCAGAAGCTGTCGCTGTTGCTCCATTTACAGTTAGTGTTAAAGCATCTGCTGATGTTGCATTTGTTAAAGCACTATTTAAATTTGCTGCTGTATCTGTACCTACTGTTGCTGTTACTACTCCTGTTGTTTTACCAAGTATTGTATTTACATTTGTAGCACTTTGTGTATCTGTAATTGTTACAGCTTCATTTCCAAGTCCACTTATTCCAGCTGATGAATATGCTGTATTTAAATTTGCATATGTTTCTGTTATTGATGTTATACTTGATGCATTTACTGCCACACTTGTTTTTGTATCAAGAGCTAATAAATTTGTTAATGAGCTTAAACTTGTATCAGTTATAGTTAATGTTAAAGCATCTGTTGATGTTGAATTTGTTAAAGCACTATTTAAATTTGATGCTGTATCTGCACTTACTGTTGCTGTTACCACACCTGTCGTATCACCTGCTACGATATTTACATTTGCAGCACTTGAAGTATCACTTATGCTTACTTCATAATTTGCTGCTGTTGTAAATACTGCTCCTGTGTTATTTACAATTTCTAACATTTCTG
>NZ_JBAZAH010000062.1:0-9647 GCF_041672065.1 Aliarcobacter sp.
CTTAGTGTTTGAGCCTGCTTGGGAACCTCATATGATGAGTGAAGATGCAAAAGAGATTATGGGTGCTAGTGGAGCTGCTATTTCTTGGTAGGTTTGAAACTCTTTGTTTCAAGCTTATTTTTTAATTGAATCAACTTAGAAAGTTGTTTTAGCTGAACTAAATCTAATTTATCTTTTTCTCTATTTGTAGAAGATTTATTTATAATCAAATCATTTAAACACAAACAATAAGTTTCTAATCCATCAAAATCTATTTTATTTTTATTATTCCAAGCATCCTCAAAATTAAGTCCGTCTATATCGGTTAAAATATCTATTCTATTTGGAGCGTTACCAATTTGTATAACACTATTTGATTCTAAAAAATCATCAGGTTTTAATTTAAAAGGTACACCAAATTCATCTAAAGCATTATATATTTTTATAGCATTTTCTTTATTTTTTTCAACCCATAAATCTATATCATATGTAGCCCTTGAATATCCTAATTTTGACATAGCAAAAGCACCAGATATTAGATACTTAACTTTAAATTCATTAAAAATTTCTATTATATCTTTATAGTCATCTGTTAAATACATTATCTATCTCTTAATGATATTTTTCTAATAATATTTTTATCAACAAACAAAGGTGCAACCATTTTATTTTCATTTTCCCATTTTTTTATTGACATAGAGTACAGCAAATCCCAAGATTTTTTACAATCTAATTCAAAATGAAAACTGTGATGATTTAAAGAGTGTAAAGGAATTTTTGTAATAGTTATTTTATCTCTTCTATTTAATGCTCTTTGTTCTCTTAGTGTCATTTATTTTCTCTTTTTTTCTATTTTAAATGTATATTATAGCATAAATTAAATTTGGTGTGATATAAAATAAAGGTGGGACAGCTTAGAACGAAACCTTACAAAGCAAGTGTTGAGAAAAGTCCCACTTTTGAAAAGTTGAAAATATAAAAGAGGATTTAAATTTTTTTGATGAAGAGTTGGCTGTTGATGAAGCAAAAGTAAACTTAGTGTTTGAGCCTGTTTGGGAACCTCATATGATGAGTGAAGATGCAAAAGAGATTATGGGTGCTAGTGGAGCTGCAATTTCTTGGTAGGTTTGAAACTCTTTGTTTCAAACCAAAGCTAAAAATAATAAATTAAAAAATCTATACAATTTTTATTTTATAAATTTATTATTCAGATGAAGCTGATTTATATGCAGTATAAATTATATAAGCCATTCCAATAATACCTATGCTAAGTGCGATATAACCTATCATCTTGTCTCCTTTTATTTTTTTGCTTCTCTAATCTCTTTTAGCTTTTTTTCAATATTCTTATTTAATTTAAAAAAAGCAATTAATAAACCTAAAAGAAATAAACTAGCTATTATTAATAAAATTGTATCTTGCGTTTTATAAGTTGTGACTATCCAACCAAAAACAGCAGTAAAAACACCAACTATTACACCCAACCAAAATTTTAATAATCCTAATCTTTCTTTTAGCTCATCTAACTTTGGCATAATTTTCTCCTTAAACATTTGCGATTGTATCATAAAATAACTATTATTTTAATATATTAAAAGCATAAATTTGATGTGATATAAAATAAAGGTGGGAGAGCTTAGAACAAAACCTTGCAAAGCAAGTGTTGAGAAAAGTTCCACTTTTGAGAAGTTGAAAATATAAAAGAGGATTTAAATTTTTTTGATGAAGAGTTGGCTGTTGATGAGGCAAAAGTAAACTTAGTGTTTGAGCCTGTTTGGGAACCTCATATGATGAGTGAAGATGCAAAAGAGATTATGGGTGCTAGTGGAGCTGCTATTTCTTGGTAGGTTTGAAACTTTTTGTTTCAAGCTTATTTTTTAATTTGAAAAAAGCAACAAAAAATTGTGACGAGTTGTTTTTTATGTACTTTATTTTTTAAATAAATCACTATGAGAACCAACTGCTACACAAGTAAAAACTAAAATATTACTCTCTTTTTTGTATATTAAAAGTAAATCAGGTTTTACATGACACTCTCTAAACTCCTTTAAATTACCTTTTAGTTGATGATCTTTATGTTTTTTATCTAAAATTTGATTATTTGCCAACATAAAAACTATATTATCAACTAAATCTTTATCATCTTGTTTTAATCTTTTTCTTTGTTTCTTGAATTTTAGAGTTGTTACTATTTCAAACACTATTTATCTTCCATAGCTTTTTTATAAGTTTCGAAATCTTTAAAACTTTCAACTTTTCCATTTTTAACCTCTTCAATGGCTTCTAAGAGTTCATTTGTTGGTTCTTTTTCAATTTTTAAATTAGCATTTGGTGTAAGTTTTATAATACTTTTAATAACATCTAAAAGTTTTTTATCTGCATTTTCTATAGTTATAAGCATCTTATTCCTTTATAAATATTTTGGAGAAGATTATATCAAATTAGGAAGTAAAAAGGCAAAAAGAGTTGTTAGAAAGCTTAAATTTTTTTTAATAATTTATCATAATCATCATGAGAACCAATCCAAAACCAAATTATATTATTTTCTTCAATAACTCCAATAGTACGATAATTTATATTTATTCTGCAAGAGTAAATTGGTTTATTTGAATGAACTCTTTTAAAATGTAAACTTGCATGATAAGGATTTTGTTTAAATATTTCATATTGTTTTCTAGCCAAAATTCTAATATCTTTTGGTAGTTGTTTAAAAAATTTTCTAAAATTTGGATTTACAAATGATTTCATATTTATTTTAATTCAATACATTTATTATTTTTAAAATCTTTTAGAGCAATATTTGCTAAATCTGAAAGTAAATCTTCACTATTTGAAAACTGTTTTTCCCACTCTTTTTCGCTCTCTATTTCATTTATAATAAATCTTGCAAAAATATTCTGTTCTAGCTCTGGTAATTTTGATATTTCTTCAAAAGCACTATTTAAAAGTTTTGTCATAATAAATCCTTTATAAATATTTTGGAGAAGATTATATCAAATTAGGAAGTAAAAAGGCAAAAAGTTTATATGTTCAATTGATTTTTTTAATATCATCAAATAAACACTTCTTCAAAAGAAACTGTTTTTAAGTTTCCATTTTTATATTCATTTAATCTTTTTTTAGATTCTTCTATCCAAAATTCTTCAATATCTTTATTTGGCTCATTTAAACTCAAAATTAGGCTCTCTATTATTAGATATTTTTCTTGAGGTTTTAGTTTAATAGCTTCTTTTATGATTTCATTTGTTCCCATAAAAGCTCCTTTACAAAATAAGTTTTAGATTATATCAAATTAGGAAGTAAAAAGGCAAAAAAAAGCTTGAGCCAAAACCCAAGCTTGAAATCCATATTTTTTATTAAAATGGATTAATAATTTTTAATTTTTTTTCAATTAATTGTTTATCTTGCATATCTTCACTATATAACATTGTACAAGAATTTTCCAATGCTGTTGAAACAATCAAGGCATCATAAAATTGTAAGTTATAATTTTGTTTAAGATTCAAAGCATTTAATTGTGTTTGTATCAAGAAAAATTTTATCTTTCATTTGCTTCTTGCCTATCAAACTTAAAATTACTCGTATCTATTTTAATTGCATTTAATGTTTTTTTATCTTTATTCTTATTTTTCAAAGGCTTATCTTCAACTATTTCAATCTTTTTTTTATCTAAACTATTTAATAAAAATATTATATGGCTATAAATATCATCGTGAACTTTTAGCTTAATTGTGTGCATAGATTTTCCTTTATAAATATTTTGGAGAAGATTATATCAAATTTAGAAGTAAAAAGGCAAAAAGTTTATATTTACTTTTTTTATAAAAAGTAACAAAAAATCGTGACACGAGTTGATTTTTTAGGGATTTTTTCAATAAATTTCTAAAAATTAAAAACTTGCAAACTAAAGTTTGCTTCAAACAGTTTAATTTTTTATACGAAATTTATATCAAAAATCTTTATCCTAAAAAAACAAAGTGTCACATTCAAAGAGTTTGTTAGATTTTTAATTCCGAAAAAAAAGGCAAAAAAAAAGCTTGAGCAAAAAGCTCAAGCTTTAGGAAAAAAAGTTTTATACTCTAAATATTAGAATGTATATGCAACTTGAATTCTTCCTCTATCTTGGTCAACTGTTTTAACTCCAGTAGATTTAGTTTTAACTTCATTTTGACCGTATCTTACATATGTAGTTAGATTTTTAGACATTTTGTATGTTAATTGACCATAAATCTCACTTCTTTCAGTATTAGCTGCAGATTCTTTAGACTCTAATGAACCATAATGAGCAGTGAAATTTAAATTTTCTAAAATATCAGCACCTAATGCAAGTTGTAAATACTCAGCATCTTGGATACTATTTGATGATAAATTCCAACCTAGAGATGTATTTTTTGCATCATTATCTAAAGCTGTTAATCCACCATGTTTTCCAGTATTTGTATATGCAATTCTAGCATTAACAATTCCAACTTTACCATCAACTGCTAGTCTAAACATATCATTTTTCTTAGCATCTCCTGTAATACCTAGAACATTTTTATTATCTAATTCTAAGTTTACATATCTAGCTTCTAAACCAATTTTTGCATTTTCTGCTAAATCTAGTTTTGAAGTAGCTGCTAAAGTATATGTATCAAATTGATCTTGCATTGTTAAATACCAAGCTTCTACTTGAGCTACATCTACTATATTTGCAATTGCTGCAACAGTAGCTATATCTTTTGTACCAATATCATATGTTATTAGAGGAGCAGTACTATTTTTTAGAGGATGATCTCCACTTTTATCTAAATTTGTTTGATTGAAGTATCCAGCAGCAAGTGTTACAGGACCTACATTTGAAAGAGCTAAAACCCCAGTACCTGTTTGTTCGTTTCCATTTATATCATTTGCAACTGTCCATGGAGTAGCAAGACCTTGTTTACCAACATTTACAGTTGTATTTGGAATAGCTGTTAAAGCAAAGTAAGCATGAGAAAGTGTTACTTCAACATTTTGATCATTAGCACTTGAAGTATCTAGACCACCTCCAGCAAAACCAGAATCAGCTCCACCTACAATAAATCTTGAGTTAAATTTAACATAATCATTTACTTTTGAAGACAGATTTAAACCTATTTTGTAATTATTGTCTGCTTTTGTTTGGTTAGTTGGTGCTTTACTATTGTCTTTTTCATCATATCTATATACAACAGATCCAGATACTTCTACATCTTTAATAGCTTCTTCAAGTGGTTTCGCGTTTGCACTTGATAGACCTGCAACTGCAACAGCTGCAACTAAACTTAGTTTTGTGAATTTTTTCATCGTTTTTCTCCTAAAATCTCGAAATTAAAGTCGATTTACAAGAAGTTATTAACTTATTGTTTACCGTGGCGACCATTTTATATGAGTTAAATTTAAAGTTTTCTTAAAGTTACTGCATAATTACACTATTTTTAGCTTTTTTAATAATTTTTTAATTTATTGAGGGTTTTTAGCAATATCAAACAATTTTTCTATCAATAAAAAAGAAGAAATTTTGAATAAAATAGTCTAATATGTTGGAAAATTTTTCAAAAAAGGCAAAAGATGAAAAAGATAAATAAGGTTTTAATAGCAAATAGAGGAGAGATAGCTCTTCGAATTATAAGAGCTTGTAAAGAGCTTGAGATAAAAAGTGTTGCAATTTTTTCAGAGGTTGATGTTGAGGGTGTTTGGGTAAGAAAAGCTGATGAGTGCTATCCAATACTAGGAGATGTAGTTCAAGCATATTTAGACTATGACAAAATCATATCTATTGCAAAAAAATCTGAGTGTGATGCGATTCATCCTGGATATGGTTTTTTAAGTGAAAATGCAGATTTTGCAAGAGCTTGTGAAGAGAATGGAATTATTTTTATTGGTCCTAAGCCTGAGCATATTGAGCTTTTTGGAGATAAGATGGCTTCTAAAGTTGCTATGAAAAAAGTTGGAGTTCCTGTGCTTGAGGGTACTGATGAGCCAATAAGCGATATAGCAGAAGCTTCTAAAATAGCAAAACAGATTGGATTTCCTGTAATTATCAAAGCTGCTTTTGGTGGTGGTGGAAGAGGAATGAGAATTGTAAAAAAAGAGGAAGAGTTTAAAGAGCTTTATGAAGCTGCTACAAATGAGGCTAAAAAGTATTTTGGACGAGGTGAGACATTTATTGAAAAATATGTTGAAAATCCAAGACATATTGAGATTCAAATTATTGCTGATAAGTATGGAAATGTGTTGCATTTAGGAGAGAGAGATTGTAGTATTCAAAGAAGACATCAAAAGGTTATTGAGATTGCTCCATCGCCACTTTTAACTGATAGTGCTAGAAGAGAGCTTTATAGAATTGCTACAAAAGCTATGTTCAAACTTGGATATGAGAGTGTTGGAACTGTTGAGTTCTTGCTTGATCCTGATGATAATATCTATTTTATTGAGATGAATACTAGAGTTCAAGTTGAGCATCCTGTTACTGAGACTATTACAGGAGTTGATATTATTCAAAGAATGATTCAAATTGCTGAGGGCGATAAGATGATTTTCTTACAAGAGGAGATTAACTTTAGAGGTTACTCTATAGAGTTTAGAATAAATGCTGAAAATCCACTAAAAGGATTTATGCCATCTGTTGGAACTGTTGAGAAGTATCTTACTCCAAATGGTCCAGGAGTTAGACTTGACTCTGCACTTTACACTGGATATAAAATCCCTGCAAACTATGACTCAATGGTTGGAAAACTTATTGTTTGGGCGCTTGATTGGGAAGGTTGTGTAAAAAAAGCAAAAAGAGCCTTAGATGAGTTCTATATTGAAGGTTTCCCTACAAATATTCCACTTCACAGAGAAATTGTTAGAGATGAAGATTTCAAAGCTGGAAGATTTACAACTAACTATTTAGATACAAAAATGGATATTTTTACACTTCATAGTGAAGATAATATCAAAGAAGAAGAGGCAAAGGTTGAGAATCTTAAAAAACTGATTTCTACGATTAACTCTAAAAATATCACTACAAGACACTAGAAAAAAGAGCTTTAAGGCTCTTTTTTTAAATCATCTAAACTAATTTTTTTCATATTTTTATTTGCTCTTGCATCTTTTATCGCTTCTAAAGTTTCATCATTTGGAATCTTTATTTCAAAAGGTATTCCTCTTTGTAAAACACTTTGAGTTAAAAATATATTAAAAGCTTCACTTAACCCTAAACCATACTGCTTAAAAATCTCTTGAGCTTTTTCTTTTGTTGTTGAGTCAAGATATACATTTGTTCGTATTTTATTTGAAGTTGTAGTCATTTTATCTCCTTTTTTTGAAATTTTAACACACAATGTGTGTTTTGTCAATGATATTTTGTTAAATAAAGCTTCATAATAGTAGAATTCCAAAAAAAAATTTAAGGCTTTATTGTGTCAATATTTCTAACTTTACTTGGAAAAATCATACCTTTGTATTTTAGTGTTTTTCTGGGTTTTTTAACAACTTATAAACTTAAGTGCGATAAAGAGAGTGTTGCAAAGATTTTGCTATATATTTTGGCTCCTTTGATAGTTTTAAATGCAACAATTAGTGTGAAACTTGATATGCAAGTTCTTTTTTTGCCACTATCTTTTTTTGTTTTTAGTACGGTTTTGGCATTTTTTTTGCTTTTTATTTTTAAAAAAATATATAGTGATAATACGGCAAATTTATTAGCATTTAGTACAAGCACGGGAAATACTGGAAATATTGGAATACCTTTGGCTATTTTGTTTTTAGAGCCAAGATTGGTTGATATTTTTATTTTCTCTATTTTGGCCTCTATTTTGTATCAAAATTCTGTTGGGTATTATATTACTGCTAAAGGAAATTTTAGTGCTAGTGAGAGTTTAAAAAAGGTTTTAAAACTTCCTGTTGTATATGCTTTTATTTTGGGAATTTTTTTAAACTTAAATGGTATAAAAATCCCTGAAATGCTACTTTCTTATAGTGAGTTTTTAAAAGGAGCATATGCAATTTTAGGAATGATGCTAATTGGAATGGGAATGGAAAATTTCAAATCAACTAAAGCTTTTGATGCAAAATTTATATCATTTACCTTGCTTATTAAGTTTGTGCTTTGGCCAGTTGCAACTTTGATTTTTATATATTTGGATAAAAATTTTATTCACTTTTTAGATAGTGATTTTTATATGATTATGTTTTTATTTAGTATTGTTCCTTTGGCTGGAAATACTGTAACTGTGGCAACTATTTTAAATGTGAAGCCTGAGAAGATGTCTATGGCTGTTTTTGTTTCAACTATTGTATCGCTGTTTTATATACCTTTGGTTTTGTATTTTTATATGTATTAGATTTTTAATCTATATTTTAGAACAAAATTAATACTATAGTTTTTTAATTAGAACTTTTAGGAGTCTATATGCACACTATAAAATTGAATATTTCAGATAGTTTATATACAAAATTGGCAAATAAAAAGATAGATATAGAGTCTGCTTTTGAAGAGTTACTTTATGATTTGGTTGATGATGGTTATAGTTCTATATCAAAAGAAGATGCTGATAAAAGAGTTAGTGATGCTGTTTTAAAATATAAAAAAGGTGAGCTTAAAACTATAACTTATGAAAATGGTATGGATAAAATAGATAGTTGGCTTAAATCTATTAAATGAAAATTATAAAAAATATATCTTTTGATGATAATCTTTTATCAATTTTAAAATATATTTCAAAAAATTCTATATCAAGAGCTAAAAACTTTAAAAATTAACTTGATAAGAAAATAAAAAATATCCCTAATATGCCTTTTAAAGCAAGACAATCTATACATTTTAATGATATTTTTGTAAGAGATTTAATTTTCAAAGGTTATACAATTCCTTATTTAATAGATGAAGATTTAGATGTTATTGTTATCCTTGACATTTTTAAGTGGCAGACTAGATAAGTAATCTTCAATTTATTTTAATTTTGTAGTGCTAAAATCTTTGATTAATTTAATACAAGGATATAGGCTTATGTTTTTATCAAACAAATTTGATAGATTTCAGTTGGATGCAATTGATGAGGCTTTTGCTGTTGTGCATTTTAAACCAAATGGAACTATCTTAAAAGCAAATAAAAATTTCTTAAATATTATGGGCTACTCTTTGGAAGAGATAAGAGGGGAAAATCACAAAATATTTTGTGAAGATAGCTTTGTAAATAGTGCTGAATACAAACAGGCTTGGGATGCTGTAAATAGAGGAGTATCTATAAGTGCTGATGTTAAAAGAGTAAAAAGAGATGGAAAATTTGTATTTTTTAAAGCTACTTATATGCCTATAAAAAATAGTCAAAAAAGTGTTGTGGAGGTTGTTTTACTTGCGCAGGATATTACAAAAAATAGATTAAATGATTTATACTTTAGAGGTCAAGTTGATGCTATAAATAAGTCACAAGCAGTTATTGAGTTTGATATGCAAGGTAATATTTTAAATGCAAATAAAAACTTCTTAGATACTATTGGGTACACAAAAGATGAGATTGTTGGGAAACATCACTCAATTTTTTGTGAAGAGTCTTGTGAACCAACCTCTGCCTAAAGACAGAGGCTTCCTAACTAGCAACCTCTAATGAAGTTGAGCGAAAGGCTTTGTGTTTATTTAAGTCCACAAGGCTAGTTCCTAGCCCAAACGACTCTAATCCTCT
>NZ_JBAZAH010000063.1:0-9615 GCF_041672065.1 Aliarcobacter sp.
CAGGACTTTGACTTCTTAAATAATAAGTTGATTTAAGACCTAGTTTCCAAGCTAAAGTATAAATTTCATGCAGATATTTTCCACTTGCTTTATCTAAACTCATAAAAATATTTGTACTTTGTCCTTGGTCAATCCATTTTTGTCTAATTGCTGCTGCTTTTATAACTTGAAGTTGATCAATCTCAAATGCAGGTGTATAATACTCCCAAGTTTCAGGACTTAATTTTGGAACAACTACTGGAATTAATCCACTTAAGTTCTCTTCAAACCATTTTCTTTTATAAACAGGCTCTATTGCTTGAGTTGTTCCAACTAAAATTGAGATAGATGATGTTGGAGCAATAGCCATTAGGTAACCATTTCTCATACCATCTTTTTTCACTTTTTCTCTCAAAGATTCCCAATCACAAGAGCTATCAAATAAATCCTTCTCAACTAAAGCATTTACAGCTTGAGGAGTGTGGTCTTGAGGCATAACCCCTTTGCTCCAATTTGAACCTTCAAATAAACTATATGACCCCTTTTCAAGAGCTAAATTTGAACTTGATTCTATTGCATTGTATGAAATAGCTTCCATAATTTCATCAATTTTTTTGAAATGCTCAACGCTTCCCCAAGATATTTTATGACTTGCTAACATTTCAGCTTCACCCATAACTCCAAGACCTATTGCTCTTGTTTTTAGGTTTGTTGCTTTTACTTTTCTAAGTGGATAAAAATTTAAATCTATTACATTATCAAGCATTCTAATAGCTATTGGAACAACTCTTTTTATATCTTCAAAACTATTGATTCTTGATAGATTTACACTTGCTAAATTACAAACAGCAGTATCTCCATCAATTTTCTCTTTTTCAACTATAAAGATTTTTTTACCATTTATACTATCAAGTGCAGTTACTTTATTTGCTTTTTTTGAAATTCCACTATCTAGTTTTAAAACATCATTCTCCTCAAAAGTTTCAATAGTTCCATCTTCAAACTCTACTTTAATTAAGTAGTGATTTGGATTTGTATTTTGGAATATCTCTGTACATAAATTTGAACTTCTAATAATTCCACTATTTTGATTTGGATTAACTCTATTTGCAGTATCTTTAAAACATAAAAATGGGCTTCCACTTTCAAAATATGAAGTTAAAACTTTTTTCCATAAATCTTTTGCTTTTATTCTATTTTTTGTAACTTTATCACTATTTTCATATGCAATATATTTTGCAGTAAACTCATCACCAAAGCACTCACTTAAATCTTTTACTTCTGCTGGATCAAATAAAGTCCAATGAGAATCCTCTAAAACTCTTTGCATAAATAGATCACTTATCCAAAGAGCTGGGAAAAGATCATGAGCTCTTCGTCTCTCTTCTCCACTATTTTTCTTTAAATCAATAAAATCAATAATATCCATATGCCAAGTCTCAAGATAAACTGCAATTGCTCCTTTTCTTGTACCTAACTGATCAACAGCAATTGCAATATCATTTGTGATTTTCAAAAATGGAACAGTTCCACCAGCTGCACTTTTATGTCCATCAATAGCTCCACCTAAACTTCTAATTTGGTTCCAATCCCAACCAATTCCACCACCATATTTAGACAATAGTGCCATCTCTTTGTAACCATCAAAAATACCTTCAATATTATCAGGACTTGAACCAATATAGCAAGAGCTTAATTGATGTCTATTTGTTCTAGCATTACTTAAAGTTGGAGTTGCAAGCATAACTTCAAATTTAGAGATAACATCATAAAACTCTTTTGCTTTTTCCTGTTTATTATCTTCATTTTGAGCTAAAAACATAGCAATAGCCATAAACATTTGTTGAGGAAGTTCTATTGGTTCACCTTTAGAGTTTTTAATCAAATATCTATCATATAAAGTTTTAATTCCTAAATAGTTAAACAAAAAGTCTCTACTTGGGTCAATATATGAGTTTAAATCATCTAAATCATAACCACTTGCTAAATTTGGTATTAATCTTCCAGCCTCAATTCCAAAGTTAATGTACTCTTTTAAGTGTCTATATGCTTCACCTTTTACTCCATAAGTTGCAATCCCAACTCTATGGTATAAATCATATAAAAATAGTCTAGCAGCAACAAAAGTCCAGTTTGGAACATCAATATCAATCTTCTCAACAGCCGTTTTAATTAAAGCATCTTGAATATCACTTGAGTTCATTCCATCAACAAATTTTATATGAGAATCAAGCTCTAGCTCACTTTGACTAACACCATCAAGTCCAGCTGTTGCTTCAATAGTCATTTTTTGTATTTTTGTAATATCCAAAACCTCTTTTCGACCATTTCTTTTTTGAATCATTATTGCCATTTAAAATCCCCTATTAGTTAAAAACTCTGCTGAAAATTTTCTCTACATTTTTTGTATAGTAGTCAAAATTAAAACACTCTCTTATCTTATCTTCGCTCAAAGATTTTCTTAACTCTTCATCTGCTAAAAGATATTGAAGATATAAAGACTCACCTTTTTCATTTGTAGTTGGTTTTCCTTTTTGAATCTCACTCCAAACTTTCATTGCGTTTCTTTGAACTATTTTATATGCATCTTCTCTACTAACTCCTTGAAGTGGAAGCTCTAGTAAAACTCTTTGAGAAAATACAAGTCCACCTGTTAAATTTAGATTTTTCATCATATTTTCAGGCATAACTGTAAGATTTGCAATAACGCTATTCATTCTATGAAGCATAAAGTCTGTTGTAATAAATGCATCTGGTAACCAGAATCTCTCTGTTGAAGAGTGAGAGATATCTCTTTCGTGCCATAAAGCAACATTTTCTAAAGCAGGTGTTACATAAGCTCTAATTATTCTTGCAAGTCCAGTTATATTTTCAGTTAAAATAGGGTTTCTTTTGTGTGGCATAGCTGAACTTCCCTTTTGTCCAGCTGCAAAATACTCCTCAGCTTCATAAACTTCAGTTCTTTGAAGATGTCTAACTTGTACTGCAAATTTTTCAATACTAGAAGCTAGAAGTGCTAAAGTTGTAGCAAGTCTTGCATATCTATCTCTATGAATAACTTGATTAGAACAAGGTTCAGGTTTAAGTCCAAGCTCAGCCATTGCATACTCTTCAAGCTCTAAAGGTGCATGAGCAAAATTTCCCATAGCTCCAGAAATTTGACCAACTGCAATAACCTCCATAGTCTCTTCAAGATTTTTTAGATGTCTTTTAACTTCATCATACCAAACAGCTAATGTAAGTCCAAAAGTAATTGGCTCACCGTGAATACCGTGGCTTCTTCCTACCATTAGAGTATATTTATGTTCCATAGCTCTTTTTTTAATTGATTCAAGTAGCATTTTTACATCATCAATAATAATTTGTAAAGAGTCTCTCATTTGTAAAGCAACACCTGTATCAACGGCATCTGAAGATGTCATTCCATAATGAAACCATCTTGACTCTTCTCCTAAACTCTCACTTACACTTGTATTAAATGCTATTAAATCGTGTTTAGTAATAGCCTCTATCTCTTCAATTCTCTCTACTGAAAATTTTGCATTTTTTACTATTTTTTCACAATCACTATCTGGTATAAGACCTAATTTATTCCAAGCTTTTACAGCTGCTTTTTCTACTTCCAACCAAGCTGCATATCTTGCTTCTTGTGTCCATTTTGAGCTCATCTCTTTTCTTGCGTATCTTTCTACCATAAATTACCCTTCTAATCGTATTTCTATCTTTTTTATTATAAAATTGCTTTAAAATTGAATTTGAACTATACCTAACTAGAGCAAAATATAAGATAAAATCTAAGGAATAAATTTGGCATTTACACTAAAGAAATATGAAGCGATAAAAGATAAAAAAATTCAAGCATTTCTAGTTCACAACCTCGGTATAGAAGGCAAAGTAGCACAAAGACTTGTATCAAAAGGAAGAGTTTTTGATGAAAATAATAATAATATAAACACAGGCGAAACAATACCAACAAATCATATCTTTATAGCACTTTTTGAAGGTAACTCAAGAGGATTAAAACCTTTATTAGAATTTCAAGATTTTGCAATTTTTGATAAACCAACTCATCTTATGGTTCACCCTATATCTAAAAACACTCCTTACTCTTTACTTGATGAAATAAGATATCACTTTGGAGAAAATGCAAATTTAATTCATAGAATTGATGCTGAAACAAGTGGTTTAGTAATAGTTGGGAAAAATAAAAAGAGTGAAATTGAGCTAAAAGATATGTTTCAAGAGAAAAAATATCATAAATCTTATTTAGCAATTGTAAATGGTGAGATAAAAAAAGAGATAAAAATTGATAAAGCTATTGATAAAGAAGGTTTATTAATAGGTGTTAGAATGAAGGTTTGCTCTGAAAATGAGATTGGAAAAGAGTCAATTACAATCATAAAACCAATAAAATACAACAAAGAAAAAGATTTGACACTCATTGAAGCAATTCCACTAACAGGAAGGCAACATCAAATAAGAGTCCATCTTCACTCAATTGGACATACAATTTTAGGAGATCCTATTTATGGTGTTGATGATGAGAATGCTGAAAATTACTTAAATAAAACTCTAAGCAAAGAGGATAGATTTAAAATTACAGGTTCAAGCAGACTTTGGCTTCATGCAAATCATCTTGAATTCCCATATAAAGGTGTAACTTACAAAATCTACTCAAAAAATCAAGAGATTTTAGAGCAGATAAAATAAAATTTAGCAAATATCTTTTGGCTCAAATTTTTTTGCCATAAAAAGTAAAATAGCTCCACCAATTACAATAATAGCTGTTAAATACAAAGCATAATCATAGTTTCCATATTTTTCAATAAAATATACACTATAAAGTGGAGCTATTACTTGACCAACTCCATAAGATGTTGTTAAAGCTCCCATTAAAACAACTGGATTTCCTTTTGATAACTGCCCACCTAAATTCATAAATAGTGCAACAAGTCCTATGAAAGTACCTCCATATAAAACTCCACTTAATAAATTTAAGTATATATCACTTGTAAAAGCTGGAATTAAAATTCCAACAGCTTGAAGTAAAAGTGCAATTATTATTATGTTTGAGCTTCCAAATTTATGTGCCAATAACATCCAAATAATGCAAGATGGAATTCCAGCAACTCCTACAAGTGTCCAAGTAAGACTTCCATAACCTTCAAGTCCAGAAAGGTTGTTTATAATGTCTGGTAAAAATGTAGCTTGAACTACAAATCCAACACCTTCTGCAAAATATGCCATAATTAAAACTATTACAAATGGTGTAAAAATTGTAAAATCAAATTTCTGTTTTACTTGATTTTGTTTTACCTCTTTGTCAAATGATAGAATATAAACACTATAAAATGACAAAACTATTGCAAAAATAGCTAAAACAAACCATGAATCTCTCCAGCTATAATCTAAACTCAAAACAAATCTTGCAATTAAATCTGTAGTTAAAATAGAAAATCCAATTCCACTAAAGTGAATTCCCATAGCTTTTGTTTTACTTTTTATTGTAAGTTTTTGCATAACAATTGCAGTTCCAACTATTAAACACATAGCTCCAGCAAATCCTGCTAATACTCTTGATATCATCCAAACTGTATCATTTGTGCTATAAACTAAAACAAAAGTTGTAAGAATTGCCAAAACAACACCAAACCTATACAAATAAACCTTTACATTTATATCTTTTATAAAGATTGAAAATAGTGATCCACTTAAATATCCAGCAAAATTTAAAGAGGCCAAAATTCCAACAAATTTAATAGTTAAATAATCATCGAGCATAGGAGGAATTAATCCTGTAAATGCAAATCTTGCAACACCAATACCAATAATTATAGAGAAAATTCCAGCAATTAAAATTGAGATATTATTATTTCTATCAAAAAGCTTCAACATATTTTGCCTCAAAAACCAAATTTTTGTTATGATATCACTAAAAGTTATTTTGTGTCAAATAATTTATAATGATATGTGATATAAGGAGAGATGATATGGATCTAAATTTATTAAAAGTTTTTGTAACTGTTGCAAATAAAAAGAGTATTTCACTAGCAGCAAATGAGCTAAAATGTGCCCAATCAAATGTAACTTCAAGAATAAAACAGCTAGAAAAGAATTTAAAAGTTGAACTCTTTTTTAGAGTTCCAAAAGGTGTAATTTTGACAAAAGAGGGCGAAAAACTATACCCTCAAGCTCTTGAGTTAATACATAAAATGCAAAATTGTATCGATTCTATTTCTAATAACAATATTGAAACTGGAACTTTAAAAATTGGTTCAACAGATTGTAATGCAGCTGTTAGAATTTCGCCATTTTTATTAAAACTTCATAAAGATTTTCCAAATTTACATCTTGAGCTATTTACTGGAACAACAAAAGATATATATGAGTTAATACTTGATTATAGAGTTGATATAGCATTTATAAGTGGTGAACCTACAAATGATTCTTTAGTAGTTTTAAAAAAATTTGAAGAGGAAATTGCAATTCTTGAACCTCAAAAAGATGATGTTCCAAATGTAACTTTAACATTTAAAGAGGGTTGTGTTTATGATGAATTTTTAAAAAGCTATTTCCAACAAAAAAATATTTTTGTACAAAAGAGTCTTCCATTTGGAAATTTAGAAACAATTTTATCTTGCATAAAAGTTGGTATGGGTAAATCATTGCTACCAATAAGTATAGTAAAAAAAATGGGATATGATAAAGATATAAAAATTACTGTTTTACCAAAAGAAGAGGCTTATATACCAACATGTTTAGTTTGTAGAGCTGATAATATTCCAAAAATTAGTGATTATTTAAGAAAGATGAGTTTAGATGATTAATAAGTGATGAGTATAGTGTTTTAGTTAAACTTTTCTGTAAGTTTTATACTCATCAATTATAAATCATTTTTAAAGTGGAAATTATAGCAAAAATTTATTTCATTTAGATTTATTTTAAAAACTTATTTAAAAATTTAATCAAAATATAACAATAAGTAAGAAAATCATAAGATTAATCCTACCATTATTGTTAAAACTCCAAGAGTTGTTAATAAAACAAAACTAGATATTGCTTTTCTCTTTGCAAACCAAAATGTATATACAGCCTTTAAAATATTATTACTTCCAGTTGCAATAATAATAGCTGAAGCTACAGAAGATATATCAATATTATAATTTCCTGCTAATAGTGATAGAATAAATGGATCAATATCTGTAAATCCAATAATCATAGACAAGATATTTAAACCTGTTGTCCCATAAGAATCAACTACAAAACTTGTAATAATCATAGTAACTATAAATAAAAAAGCAAAAATAAAAGCAGTTCCCAATTCTAATGGATTTGAATCTGTTAGTTCAATATTTGCTAAACCATTTGATGCTTTTTTATAATATACAAAAGTTATAACTATACAAATTAATGAAAATATTAGAAATGGATAGACCAATATTTTGAAAACTTCCATATTAAATAGTGCAGCTATTACTGTAATTCTTAAATACATCATTAAAGTTGCAGAAATTATAGAAGCTGTAAACATATCGCTATTTTCTAAAGATTGAGATTTTTTTGATAAAACAACTGTTGTTGCAGTTGAAGAGTAAAGACCACCTAAAATTCCAGTTAAAAGTATACCTTTTGAAGGAAAAATATATTTTTGAAGAAGATAACTAAAGTATGATATTGAAGAGATTACAACAACTGTAAGCCAAATTTTATATAAAGATATTCCTAGATATGGAATTGTTTTATCTTGAGGAAGAAGTGGTAAAACAACAGCTGTTAGAAGTATAATTTTACTTAAAGTTTCAAGCTCATAGATATTTATATTTATCTTAAATTTTAAGAATTTATTTTTAGCATTTAATAAAAATATTGTAACAACAAATATTAAAGAGCTTAACCAAAAAGGAAAAAGATTTATTAAAGGGGCAAAACTATATACAATAATTGCAACTAAATATAATAAAATACTGCTCTTTTTGTCTTCTAAAAGTTTATAAAAAAGTAAAGAGTAAAGAATCGTAAAAGATAAAAATCCAGCTAAGTATAGAGTAAAATTATCTGATTCAAGTTTATATAAAATAAATCCTATAATTCCCAAAAATGTATATGTTCTTATTGTTCCTAAAAATATTTTTGAATCATTTTCATGAAATTTGGACAAATATGCTCTAACTTCTAAACCTATTAAAAAACTAAAAACTACTGTAGCTAAGAAATATAGCAATAGCTCATTTATTTGCATATAAACTTCCCCTTTTAAAAAATTTTATAATAATATCATAATTGAAGAGTTTATAAAAAATCATTATATATTAAGTTATATAAAGATAGAATTCTTGCTCGTTATATATTACAAAAATAACAAGGAGAAATATGCCAGTTTCATCTACTTTAACTTTTGAGCTTTTAAATAAACCTTTTTTACTTGAAAAGAGAATTGAACTTTTAAAAGCTATTAAACAAACAGGTTCAATAAACAAAGCAGCAAAAGTAGTTCCTATGAGCTATAAAGGAGCATGGGAAGCTATTGAAGCTATGAATAATTTAGCAAACAGTGCTATTGTTTTAAGAGAAACAGGAGGAGCTGGTGGTGGTGGAACAACCCTTACGGAGTATGGAGAGAAGATTTTACAAACTTACTCTTTACTAAAAGAGGAGCATAAAAAATTTATTGAAAATTTAAATCGAATTACAGATTTAAATAGTGGAACACTTAAAACAATAAGGAGATTATCAATGCAAATTAGTGCTAGAAATCAAATAGTTGGTGTTGTACAAGATATAGTTTTAGGAGAAGTTAATGCTCAAATTAGTTTAAAACTAAAAAGTGGAAATATTTTAACTTCAACTATAACAAATAGTGCTGTACAAAATCTTGGTTTAGAGCTTTTTGATGAGGTTGTTGCTGTTATAAAATCTAGTAATGTTTTAATATCAAATCAAAGTGAATTTAAAATTAGTGCTAGAAATATATTAAAAGGAGAGATAGAGCAAATCAATCTATCTAAGGTAAACTCAGAAGTTATAATAAATATTGGAAATGAAGATAAAGTTGTTGCAGTTATAACTACTGAATCTATAAAAAATATGGAATTAGAAGTTGGAAGTAAAGTTGATGTTATTATAAAAGCGTCTGATATTATGATTGGAAGATAAGGAAGATATTATGAAAAAAATTATTTTAACACTTGCGATTTTATGTTCAACTATATTTGCTGACAAAATAACTGTTTTTGCAGCTAGTGATTTAAAATTTGCTTTAGATGATATAAAAAAAGAGTTTTTAAAAGAGAATAAAGATGATGAAATTGAAATGATTTATGGAAGTTCAGGAAAAGGTATGCATCAAATAGAAAATGGTGCCCCTTTTGATATATTTTTTAGTGCGAATATGGACTTTGTTGAGAAACTTTATAATCAAGGTGATGTAGTAACTAAACCAAAAATGTATGCATTAGGAAGAGTTGTAATTTGGAGTAACCATAAAAGTTTTGATTCATCAAAGGGTTTTAAAAATTTAAAAGAGCCTTGGGTTAAAAAAATTGCAATCGCAAATCCAACACATGCTCCTTATGGTGAAAAAGCAAAACAGGCTATGGAATCTTTAAATATTTATGATACTTTAAAATCGAAATTTGT
>NZ_JBAZAH010000064.1:0-9583 GCF_041672065.1 Aliarcobacter sp.
AGCATTTCTAATTCTAGTTAAAGCATCTGCGATTAAATCATTCATCATAGCTTTTTTCTCCTACCAACTAGCTTTTCTAACACCAGGTAATAAACCTTCGTTAGCCATTTTTCTTAAACAAACTCTACATAGACCAAAATCTTTATAAACTGAGTGAGGTCTTCCACAAACAGAACATCTTGTGTATGCTCTTACAGCAAACTTAGGTGTTCTTTTTTGTTTAGCGATCATAGATTTTTTTGCCATTACGCTCTTCCTTTAGTAAATGGAATTCCAATTAACTCTAATAGTCTATAAGCTTCTGCATCAGAAGTTGCAGTTGTAGCAATAGAGATATTCATTCCATGTGTTTTAATGATGTTATCATAAACTACTTCTGGGAACATCAATTGTTCATCAAGTCCAAAGTTAAAGTTTCCTCTTCCATCAAATCCATTTTTATTTACACCTCTGAAATCTTTTACTCTTGGTAATGCAATATTACAAAGCTTATCTAAGAAGTGATACATATTTTCACCTCTCAATGTTACTTTAACTCCAACAGGCATTCCTTCTCTTACTTTAAATCCAGCAACAGATTTTTTAGCAATAACTTTAACCGCTCTTTGTCCAGCAATTAAAGAGATTGTATCTTGAATATTTTGGATTAATTTAGTATCTTTCATAGCTTCACCAGCACCAACAGAGATAACAACTTTCTCAACTTTAGCTGTTAAAGTTTTGTTTTTAGCAAACTCTGTTTCAAGAACTGGTTTAATCTCAGCTTTATATTTTTCTAATAATCTTGATGCCATATTTTACCCTTCCACTTTTGCCACATTTGAAATATCAATTGGCATCTCTTTATTTACAAATCCACCATCTGGATTTTTCTCTTGGTCTGGTTTAACAGTTTTTTTAGCAACTTTGCAATCTTTAACAATTACTTTGTTCTTTTTTGGTAATACTTGTAAAACTTCTCCAGTTTTACCTTTATCATCACCAGCGATGATTTTAACCATATCACCTTTTTTAATTTTTAATTTAATAGCCATTATAATACCTCCGGTGCAAGTGAAACGATTTTCATAAATCCTGAATATCTAACTTCTCTGGCAACTGGTCCAAAAATTCTTGTTCCAATAGGCTCTCTTTTAGCATCTAAAATAACAGCTGCATTATCATCAAATCTAATTAATGAACCATTCTCTCTTTGTACCTCTTTGTGAGTTCGTACAATTACCGCTTTTACTACTTGACCTTTTTTGATTCTTCCAGTTGGTAGAGCTTTCTTAACAGAAGCTACAATTACATCTCCAACAGTTGCATATCTTCTTTTAGAACCACCTAAAACTTTGATACACATAATCTCTTTAGCACCAGTATTATCAGCTACATTTAATCTTGTAAAACTTTGAATCATTATTTAACTCCTGTAGCAACTATTGTCTTAAGTCTAAAAGATTTAGTTTTTGACAACGGTCTACACTCAACTGCAATAACAGTATCACCTTCATTTAACTCATTTTTTTCATCATGAATTAAATATTTTTTAAATCTTTTAACAGTTTTGTGATATTTTGGGTGTAAAACAGATCTAGTTACTAAAACAGAAGCTGTTTTATCTCCTGATCTTTTTACTACTACACCTTGAATCTCTCTTTTATGTGACATACTAGATCCTTAGTTAGCTTTAACAGCTGTAATAGCAGTCTGAATTCTAGCAATATCTTTTTTTGCTACTCTTAACTCAGATGTATTTGTTAACTGCATAGTTTTTAGCTTAGCTTTTAATTCAAAAAGAAGCACCTTTTTCTCTTTTAATAACGCTTGTAATTCGCTCAAGCTTTTATCTTTAATATCAGTATAGTTCATTTTCGCTATCTCTTGTTACAAATTTAGTTTTAAATGGTAGTTTATGCATAGCTAAAGCTAAAGCTTCTCTTGCTAAATCTTCATCTACTCCAGCCATTTCAAAACATACTCTTCCTGGCTTAATATTCATTACCCATTTATCAACTGAACCTTTACCTTTACCCATTCTTGTTTCTAATGGTTTTGCAGTAAGTGGTTTGTCAGGGAATACCATAATCCATACTTTTGCTTGTCTTTTTACTTTTCTTGTCATTGCAACCCTAGAAGCTTCGATTTGTCTTGAATCTACTCTTCCGTGTTCAACTGCTTTAATTCCAAAATCTCCGTAAGCTAAAGAGTTACCTCTGTGAGCTTCACCTCGATTTCTTCCTTTCATCATTTTTCTAAATTTTGTTCTTTTAGGCATTAACATAATTATTTACCTCTTTTCTTTGCTGGTCTTCTTTTTGGTTTAGACTCAGTTGATTCAGATTTCTCAGCTGGAATTCCTTTTGCAAGAACTTCACCTTTGAATATCCAAACTTTAATACCAATACAACCATAAGCTGTATGAGCTTCAGCAAAACCATAATCAATTCTTGCTCTTAAAGTATGTAATGGAACTCTTCCTTCTAAATACCACTCAGTTCTTGCCATTTCAGCTCCACCAAGTCTTCCAGAAACAGATACTTTAATACCTTTTGCTCCACTTTTTAGTGCATTTTGCATAACTCTTTTCATAGCTCTTCTAAATGCAACCCTTCTTTCTAACTGTTGAGCAACATTTTCAGCTGATAAAAGAGCAGAAATTTGAGGTTTTCTTTCCTCTTTAATATTAACTGCAATCTCTTTACCAACAAGTTTTGATAAAGAATCTTTTAATTTCTCAACATCTGCACCTTTTTTACCAATGATAATTCCAGGTCTTGCAGCAACAACTGTAACTCTTACTTTTTTTGCAGTTCTTTCAATAACTGTTTGAGCAATTCCAGCATAATATAACTCTTTTTTAACAAATTTTCTAATTTTGTCATCTTCTGCTACATTTGCAGGCATTGTTTCAAATTTTGGAAACCATCTTGATTCCCAGTTTCTATTAATTCCTAATCTTAAACCTATTGGATTAACTTTTTGACCCATTACTTGTCTCCTTTTGTAGATGCTGCTACTTCAATCATGATATGCGCTGTTGGTTTATGCTTTGGAGAAGCTGAACCTCTTGCTCTTGGAGTAAATCTTTTAAGAACTGGTCCTTTATCTACTCTTGCACTTGTAATAACTGCATCTACTGGATCTAAACCAGAGTTTGCAACAGCTGAAGCTATAACTTTTTTAATAATTGCAGCTGCTTTGTTTGGTGTAAATTGTAAAGATGCAATAGCATACTCTGCATTCATACCTTGAACTTCTTTTGCAATTAATCTAGCTTTAATAGGAGAAACTCTAATAAATTTTAATATTGCTCTTGCCATTATTATGCCTTTCTTTGAACAGAACCTTTATGGCCCTTGAATGTTCTAGTTGGTGCAAACTCACCTAATTTATATCCAACATGGTTCTCTGTAATATTTACAGGAACAAAGTTTCTACCATTATGTACATTAAATGTTATACCAATCATATCTGGAAGAATTGTTGATCTTCTTGACCATGTTTTAATTGGTTTTTTATCTTTTGAACTATTAGCAGCCACTACTTTTTTCATTAAGTGTGAATCTACAAAAGGTCCTTTTTTTACTGATCTTGCCATCTTAAACCCTTACTTCTTTCTTCTTGAAATGATTAGTTTATCACTAGCTTTTTTCTTTCTAGTTTTATAACCTTTAGTTGGCATACCCCATGGAGTAACAGGGTGTCTTCCAGAGTTAGTTTTACCTTCCCCTCCACCGTGTGGGTGATCAATAGGGTTCATTGCAGATCCTCTTGTTTGAGGTCTAATTCCAAGGTGTCTATTTCTTCCAGCTTTACCAACAACCATATTTATATAATCCTCGTTTCCAACTACACCAATTGTAGCCATACAAACTCCAAGGATTTTTCTCATCTCACCTGATGGTAATCTTAAGATAACATATTTATCTTCTCTTCCCATAATTTGTGCATATCCACCAGCAGATCTAGCAAATTGTGCACCTTTTCCAGGTTTTAACTCAATATTATGAACCATTGTTCCAACAGGAATACTTGCTAATTGCATTGCATTACCTGGTAAAATATCAAGTCCAGAAATAGCAGATTGTACTTTATCTCCAACTTTCATACCTGAAGGTTGAATAATATATCTTTTATCTCCATCAACATAAGAAACTAAGCAGATTCTGCAGTTTCTGTATGGGTCATACTCAACAGTAGCAATTGTACCTTCAATTCCAAATTTATCTCTTTTGAAATCAATAATTCTATAAAGTTTTTTTGCACCTGCTTCTTTGTGTCTTGATGTAATTCTTCCATTATTATTTCTACCAGCATTTGCTTTTACTCTTACAAGTAAAGATTTTACTGTTGGTTTTGAAGTAATATCAGAACTCTCAATAACTGACATAAATCTTCTAGCAGGAGTGATTGGTCTAAATTTTTTAATTGACATTATTTACTCCTTATGCTGATAGGTTCGCAATAGCTGCGCCCTCAGGTAGCGTTACATAGAATTTTTTAAAGTCAACTCTTTTTCCAAGTTTTCCTCTAAATCTTTTAACTTTACCATCTTGTCTTAAAGAGTTAATTTTTGTTGGAGTTACTCCAAAATACTCTTTAAACACCTCTTTTAAACTAGTTTTTGTCATTCTTGGACTTGTTTGAACAACAATAACACCATTTTCTTGAAGCTCAATTGTTTTTTCTGTATATAAAATTGATTTAATATCTGTAATATCTGCCATCTTAAGCCTCTTTTGTTAATGCTTCTAGTACTGATTTTTCAATTAGTACAGAGTGATATACTGCAAGTAAATAAGCATTTACTTCTTGCTTTTCAATCATATAACAGTTTTTAAGATTTCTAAATGCTAAATAAGTTTTCTCATCAATTGAATCAACAACAATTAATGTATCTCTTTTATTTAATTTACTTAAAACTGCAACCGCATCTTTAGTTTTACCTGACTCAAGATTAATTGAATCAACAACAAAAAGTGAACCATTGTTTGCTTGTGCATTTAAAGCATATTTAAGTGCTAAAGCTTTTTGTTTTTTATTTACTTTTTGCTCATAGTTTCTTTTTGTAGGACCAAATATAACCCCACCACCAACAAACAGAGGTGATCTTTTAGAACCCCATCTAGCTGCTCCAGAACCTTTTTGAGCTTTAGGTTTTTTACCACCACCGCTTACTTGAGCTCTTGTTTTAGCTGCTGCTGTGTTTGATCTTAAAGCTGATAAATATGATTTAACATATAAATATAAGTTATGTCTATTTATCTCTTCGTAACTAGCTGGTAAAACTACTTCACCACTATTTTCAAATTTTGTATTTAATACTATTGCCTTACTCATTTAGCAACCTTTACTTTACCTAATGTTCCATTTGCACCAGAAACTGAACCTTTTACAACTAAGATTCCAGACTCTTGATCAAATGATAGAACTTCATTTTTTACAGATACATTTGTATTTCCGTATTGTCCTGGCATTTTTTTACCTGGTTGAACTCTTCCTGGGAACTCACAGTTACCAATTGAACCTGTTCTTTTACCCATTCTATGCCCGTGAGCATTTCTTCCACCAGCAAAATTCCATCTTTTAACAACCCCAGTGAATCCTCTACCTTTTGTTCTAAAAGTAGTTTTTACAACTTTAGCTTCACCTAAACCAGAAACATCTAAATCTCCAGCTTCACTGTTTGCTACATTTAGAGTTACAAATCTATTAAACTCTTTTGAAAGTTTATATTTTTTTTGTTGTCCCTCAATAGCTTTGTTAAATTTTTTACCATTGCTATAAGATACTAGTGCTACACCATCAGTAACTTGACATACTTTCGCATCAAGAACTTTTAAAAGTGTAACAGCAGTACTTGGAACAGAAACTGTTCTACTCATACCGATTTTTTGAACTATAAATTCCATCTTGTATTACCCTTTCTTCTTATTCTTGACCCATTGATCTTACTTCAACATCCACTTCAGGAGCTAAATCTAGTTTCATTAAAGAATCAACAGTATCTGCAGTTGCAGAGATAATGTCTATAATTCTTGTGTGAACTCTAATCTCAAATTGCTCTCTTGAGTCTTTGTTTACGTGAGGACCTTTGATAACTGTATATCTTCTGATTTTTGTAGGAAGAGGGATTGGACCTCTTAAATCAGCACCAGTTCTTTTAACAGCTTCAACTATTGAAGCAACACTTCTGTCTAAAACTCTATGATCGTAAGCTTTAAGCTTTAATCTGATTTTTTCCATATATTTTTTTCCTTTAAAGAACTCGTTAGATACCAAAAAATGGTTCTAACCACATTAAGTGGACGCGGATTATAACTTATTTTTGATTAAGAGTCAATACTTATGGGGCTTTTGAAAGAAATTATTGAAATTTACTTCCTTTTAAAAAGGAAGAAAACTCAAGTTTAATAGATATAGTAAGTTAGTTTTAAGCAATATATTGAATAATTTTTATGTATCTTTTACCATTGCTATTTCATTACATATAGGAAATAATTTACATTTTATGCAATCAGCCCAAACTTTTTGTTCAGGAATATCCTCTTTACTTATCTCTTTAAATCCACAACCTAAAAAGAAATCTTTCTCATATGTTAAAGATAAAACCTGTTGTATTCCATAAAATTTAGCCTCTTCAACACACTTTTCTACAAGTTTTTTACCAAGACCAAGACCTCTGAAATCCTTGCTTACTATTAAACTTCTAACTTCTGCCATTCTTGGTGAATGAATGTGAGTTGCTGTAAAACCTGCCATTTTACCATCAACCTCAACTACAATATATGATCTTATAGTAGTTGCCATCTCATCGCTTGAACGAAATAGGATAATTCCCTTTTCAACCTCTTCTTTAACAAGCTCTTGCATTTTTGGTATATCAAGAACCGTTGGTTTATAAAATCTAATTTCCAAACAGATACTCCGTAATTTTATTTTGAAGATCAATTATACCTTTTTTCTTTAAATTAGATAAAAATATTCCATCAGGATTATCTCTTTTTAAAATTCCCAATTCACTACTATTTAACTTATCTATTTTTGTAAAAGCATTTATAATAATTTGATCACCTCTTTTAATACTTTTTAAAAACTCATCAACATTTTTATCAATCTCAAGATTTGGATGCCTTGAATCTATTAAGTGTACAAATATTTGAAGATTTGGTCTTTGTTCTAAATATTCAGTTAAATTTCTATTCCAAGCAGCTTTTAAACTCTTTGCTACTTTTGCATAACCAAAACCTGGCAAATCTACAAATCTAGCATAAACATAAGGTGTCTCTTCACTTATTGTTTTAAATTTAATCTCAAAATAGTTTATAAGTTGAGTCTTACCTGGAGTTGATGATGATTTTGCAAGATTTCTTTGATTTGTAAGTGAGTTTAAAATTGAAGATTTACCTACATTTGATCTTCCTAAAAATGCAACCTCTGCAACTGATGGTGGGGGTGAATCATTTAAGCTTTGTGCTGATTGCAAAAATTTTGCATCTATTAAATTCATACTACTCTTCCTTTTGTTTTTCTTTATTATCAATATTTAGTATAAATCTAACAGGTTTTTTTTCATTACCTTTTACTCTAGCTTCACCATTTAATTGGTTTATATAAATATGATCTCCATATACTTTTCTATCTTCGTTTACTTCATGTAAAAAGGCATTTCCTATAATATTATATTCATCTTTTTTTGGTTCATAAATAATTTTATCGCCACTACCTTTATAAAGCTTTCCATTTGAATATATCTCAAAATCAGCCTTTTTTGTTGCTTCATATTTTGAAACGACTTTTTTATTTGTATCTTTATCAATTTCAAAAAATAGCTCAAGTTTTTGTGCATTCAATCTATCTTCACCCATTTGTATTTTTACATTTATTTCAAAAGTTGCTACATTTCTACTATCTTCTGCCTGAAAATATACTGCATCAATTGTTAGTTTTTCATTTTTTGCTATTAAAGTTGAGATTGCTAAAATTAATATTAAAAAAATTCTCATCTATAAACTCCTAATTTTTTTCAATTATAAATTGTGTTCTTCGTGATTTTATATAGTTTTTATTAATATCAAAATATAAATTTGTTCCACTATAAAAATTTTCATAATAAAGTGCATTAAAAGGAGCTTTATTTCTTGCTATTTTTTTAATATTATCAAAGTATAACTCATCTGTATTAAACTCTATAAAATTATCTCTTTTAAACTTTACACTATTTGCTAAATAATACTTCTCACCTTTTTTCTCTATAAACTCTGCTTTTAAACTATCTTTATAATAATTTTTTTTACTATCTTTATTAAATATCTCAATATTTGCAAAATATATCTCATCTTTATTTTTATATCTAACAGCTTGTGTTGAAATAATCTTTTTACTAACTCCCATCTCATCTAAAGTGTACATTACTGGATTTTCAAAAATAAAAATTGGTCTATTCTCTTTTTCATTACCACTTACAGAACTCTCTATAGGTGAGTAATAAAATAACAAACTTAAAATTAGTGATATAAAGAAGAAGAGTTTTAAAGCCATAAATTTAAAAACTCCTCTTCAAGATTCTCCTCTTTTAAAATATACTCTATCATCTCTCTTGCTGCTCCACTTCCACCACTTTTTTTGCAAACTACATTTACACTATCTTTTACAAGTTCATGTGCATTTTGTGGGGCAAAAGATAAACCAGCTTTTTTTAACATCTTTAAATCATTTAAATCATCACCAATAGCAGCAACTTGATTGTAGTTTAAATTCTCTTTTTTTAATATCTCATCAAGAACTTCTAATTTATCTTTTACATTTTGGTATAGATACTCTATTTTTAGCTCATTTGCTCTATACTCAACAATCTTTGACTCTCGTCCTGTAATTATTGCAGCTTTTTTTCCTAAATGTTTTGTCCAAAAAACTATTGCAAAACCATCATTTACATTAAATGTTTTAAACTCTTCAAGACTACTTGAATATGTAATATCACCATTTGTTAAAGTTCCATCAACATCAAAAACTAAAAGTTCTATCATAAAACACCTTTTGTGCTAGGAATTCCAAGTTTTTCATTTTTTACTAAAGCTCGTCTTAATGCAACTGCAAAAGCTTTAAATGTTGCTTCAATAATATGGTGTTTATTTCTTCCTCTTTCAGATATTAAATGAAGAGTAATTCCAGCATTTCCACTTAAAGCATGGAAAAACTCCTCTACTAATTCAACATCAAACTCTCCAACTTTTCCACTTATATTTACTTCATAAACCAAAAAAGGTCTATTTGATAAATCCAAAGCACATGTAGTTGCTGCTTCATCCATAACAACTGTTGCATTTCCATATCTCTCAACTGCTTGAATAGGAAAAATTGCTTTTTTCAAAGCTTGTCCTAAAACTATTCCACAATCTTCAACTGTATGGTGAGAATCAATATGTAAATCACCTTTACACTCTAAATTTATATCAATCCCACTATGTTTACTTAAAGCTTCAAGCATATGGTCAAAAAAACCAACACCTGTATTTATAGAAAATTTTCCACAACCATCTAAAGTTAAACTACACTCTATTTGTGTCTCTTTTGTATCTCTTTTTATCTCTACCAT
>NZ_JBAZAH010000065.1:0-9354 GCF_041672065.1 Aliarcobacter sp.
TTTTTCAAGCACACTATTTATTTAGAGGATTTAGTGCAATTGAGAATCTTCAAATAGCAACACTATTAAGCAAAGAGAAGATTGATAATAGACTTTTAGAGCAGTTAGATATAACTCATGTTTTAAATCAAGGTGTTGGAGAGCTTAGTGGTGGACAGCAACAAAGATTGTCAATTGCAAGAATTTTAATGAAAAAACCAAATATAATATTTGCAGATGAACCAACGGGAAATTTAGATAAAAAAACTGCAAATATAGTTATGAATACACTTTTTGAATATATAAAAAATAATAATGCGGCACTTGTTTTAGTTACTCATGAAGATGATTTAGCTTTCAAGTGTGATAGAGTTTTTAAGTTGGAGGATTTAAGCTTGAAGGAGATTTTAAAATGAAATTGCTTCTAATTTGTAATACAGCAATAATTGAGCATATATTTAATTTAGTTTGTAAAAGATTAGGAATTGATTTAAATATTGAAAGAAATACAAAATTTCAAGGTAAATTTGACTTTATTGTTGTTGATCAACTTTTTATTGGAAGTGATTTTTTAAAGTTAAAAAGATTTACAAAAAAACTTGCAGCTATTAACTCTGAAGAGTTAAGCTATGACCTTCCAAGCGATTTTGTAGTTCCTAGACCTTTTTTACCAACAAAACTTGAAGCTATATTAAAAGAGCAGATAAAGATTTTAAAAGATGAGATTGAAAATGGTCACAATTTTGATACATTTAAAGATAGTTTAGTTAAAGATAACTATATTGAAGATTCGCAAAGTTTTAATGAGATGCAAGAAAAAGAGAGTGATTTAGCTGAGGATTTTTTTGAAACTTTAATTGAAGATGATTTTGATGATGGTTTTTTTAGAAAAAATGATTTAGATGATGAGAGTATTGTATCTTTAAACTCTATTAGACAAGGTGGAGTTCTAGATAAAAGTGAGTTAAAAAAGATAAATAGCTTTTTAGATGATAAAAGTGAGAATATACAAAAATTAGAAGAGAGAGATTGGAAAGATATCACTGATATTATTGATGATGCACTTGATGAAGTAAAAGATTATGAATTTGATTTAGAAAAAGAGGATTATACTTTAGTTTTAAATAGATTTAAAATGGATGAATTAAAGCCACTTTTGCTTAAATTAAATCAAAATATAATAGATAGATTAGCTAGAAATGAAGTTATAAATCTTAAAATTTCGCTAAAAGGAGAGTAATTTATGAATGAACTAAGAGGTGCGGTATTAATTGTTTCAGGACCTAGTGGTTGTGGAAAATCTACTCTATTAAAAGAAGTTATAAAAAATATTCCAAATCTATATTTTTCTATCTCTACAACAACAAGAGAGCCAAGAGAAGCAGAAGAGGATGGAATTGATTACTTTTTTGTAAGTAAAGAGAAGTTTGAAGAGGATATAAAAGATGCAAACTTTTTAGAGTATGCAAAAGTTCATGACAACTATTATGGGACTTCACTTAAACCAGTAATTGAAGCCTTAAATGCTGGAAAATTAGTTATATTTGATATTGATGTTCAAGGACACAAAATTATAAGAAAAAAACTTCAAAATCTAATAACTTCTGTATTTATTACAACTCCAACAAAAAAGATATTAGAACAAAGATTAGTTGCAAGAGCAACTGATAGTGAAGATAGTATTAATAAAAGAGTTGAAAATGCAAGAGTTGAGATGGAGGAGTTTTTAGATTATGATTATTTAATTGTAAATGAAAACTTAAATGAGGCAAAAAAACAGATTTTGGCTATTGCAACAGCTGCAAGAGTAAAGTCAAAACTATATTCAAAAGATGAGATAGTAAATAGTTGGCTAGAAGCCTAAACTATCTCTTCAAATGTTAAAGGCTTGTCAAAATAGTAACCTTGAGAGTAGTCTATACTTAGAGCCTTAACTTTTTCATAAATATTTTCAGTTGCTACAAACTCAGCAATTGTTTTTATATGAAAATCCTTAGCAATACTTGCGATTGTTCTTACAATTATCTCAAGCTCTTTTGAGTTGTGAATATCTTTTATTAATGAGCCATCTATTTTTACAAAACTAATATCTAACTTTGATAAAATATGAAAATTTGAGTAGCCAGCACCAAAATCATCAATACCAACTTTACAACTATATTTAGATACATTTGTAATAAAATCTTTTATGATATTAAAATCTATAATCTCTTCACTCTCCAATAGTTCAAACTCAAGATTGTTTACAAACTCTCTGTTTTTTTCTAAAAAGTCATAAATATATTTTTTTGTTTTATCATCTATTAAATCTACATAAGAGATATTTATAGATACTTTTTTCTTTTTCTCTTTTATTAGTTTTAAAGAGTCATCTAAAATAACTTTTACAATATTTTGATAAAGTCTAGTTTTTTTTGCAACTTCTAAAAACTCATAAGGACCGTGAACTTTTCCATCAAGACTTATGTATCTAATAAGTGCTTCATATTTTAAAACTTCTTTAGTTTTTGTATCAACAATAGGTTGAAAAAATGCTTTTAATAAGTTCTCTTTAAAACCTTGTTTTAAAAGTTTTATCCACATAATATTTTGCTCAAAAGATTTATGAATATTATATGAATCCTCATAAATCATAATTTTTTGGAATTTTTTTCTAGCATAGTTTATAATTCTTTTTGTATATTTATAAGCTTGTTCTCCATCACCTTTTGCAATACCAATTGTAACATTTACATCAATCTCATTATCATCAATTAAAAAAGCATCACTTTCAATCGTATCTAGAAAATCTCTACAGATTACAAAAAAAGTATCTATATCAATAGGATTTTTTGGACTTACGGCAAATTTATCCGACTCAATTCTATAAAGAGAAAAATCTTTTGAACTAAAATAGTTTCTCATTTTTGATGCAAATTCAATTAAAATTTTATCTCCAACTTTTTCACCAAATAGATCATTTGTTGCTAAAAACTCATCAATATCCAAAAGTGCTAATAGATCATTGTTTGAGTATTTTAAATCTTTTTGAAGTCTATTTTTATTTGCAAGTTTTGTAAGATTATCTGTATATAAATCTTTTAACTCATGATAATTTAGGGATTGAAGCATTGCTTGAAGAAGTTTTGATATATCAATTGGTTTAAGAACATATTTATCAACACCAATATTTATGGCTTCAAGTAAATACTCTTTATTTGAAAATGCAGTTGCTATAATAATTGGAATTTTAGGATTTATCTCTTTAATTTTTTTAATCATATCCATACCTGATAAAATAGGCATATTTATATCGGTTATTATTAAATCAATACTATCTTGATGCTCTAAAAATAGATTAAATCCCTCTTCTCCATTTGAAGCAACATATTGCATTTTTGTAAATGATTTTAAGAATTCAGATGTAATATCTCTTAACTCTTTCTCATCTTCAGCATAAAGTACATTAACATTTTTTAGCCTATCTATCTCTTTGTTCATTAAACCACTCTTTGAAAATAAATAAGATATAATACTTAAATTTTTTTATATATAGTTTAATAATAAGCGGTTAGGAGACTTTTTTTGTCAAAAATAGTATGTAATCATTGTCATTTATCATTTGATAGTAGTGTAATGATAAAAGAGAATGATTTAAATTTTTGTTGCGGTGGTTGTCAAAGTGTTTATCATATTTTAAAAGATGAAAATCTTGACTCTTTTTATGAAAAGCTTGGAAATAAGAGCATAAAAGCTCCTCTTCAAATCTCTAATGATGATTTATCAAAATTTGACTCTCAAAATTTTTTAGATAATTACACATCAAAAACAAAAGATGGTTTTACTCAAATTGATTTAATACTTGAAGGAATTCATTGTGCTGCTTGTATTTGGTTAAATGAGAAGATTTTGTATGATACAAAAGGTGTTATTGAAGCAAATATCAATTTTACAACAAATAAAGCTAGAGTTGTTTTTAATAGTGATATTTTAAAGTTATCAGATATTATAAAAAAGATTAGAGCAATTGGTTACAACGCTTATGCTTATGATTCAAGTGTGGCTGATGTTCAGGCAAAAAAAGCGAAACAAGACTATTTTGTAAGAATGATGGTAGCTGTTGTTTGTACTATGAATATTATGATGCTAAGTGTTGCAAAATATACAGGTTTTTTTACAGGAATGAGCAATGAAGTAAAAGATATGATTCATTTTGCTGAGTTTATTCTAACAACTCCAGTTTTGTTTTATAGTGGGTTTGTTTTTTATAAAGGTGCTTATTATGGAGTAAAAAACCGTATGGTAAATATGGATTTACTTGTAAGTACAGGTGCATCTTTAACCTATCTTTACTCACTTAGTGTGATGCTTGGAGCAAAAGGTGAGAGCTATTTTGATTCAGTTGCTATGATTATAACTTTTGTTTTGGTTGGAAAATATCTTGAAGTTATTGGAAAAAAATCAGCAGTTGATACACTTGATAAAATAAAATCAACTCTACCTTTAGAAGCTGTTGTAATAGAGAATGGGAAAAAAGAGACAAGAGCTTTAAACTCTATAAAAGTTGGAGATATTATTGAACTTAAAATTGGAGAGAAAATTCCAGTTGATGGTAAAATTGTATTTGGAAGTGCATCATTTGATGAGTCAAGTTTAACAGGAGAATCAACTCCTGTTTATAAAAAACAAGATGATATTATATATAGTGGAACTGCTATTTTAGACTCTTTAATTCATTTTGAAGTTACAAAAGATTTTAAAAACTCTACTTTTTCATCAATTGTAACTTTACTTGAAGATTCACTAAATTCAAAACCAAAAATCCAAACTTTGGCAAATAAGCTATCAAGAGGGTTTAGTTTAACAATTCTTACTATTGCATTTGTTACTTTTTTGGTTTGGTACTACTTTGGTCTTGATTTAGGTTTTTACTTTGAAAATACAAATCAATTTGAAAGATCATTTATAACAGCTGTTTCAGTTGTTGTAATTGCTTGTCCTTGTGCTTTAGCACTTGCAACTCCAATGGCAAGTTTGGTTGGAATTTCACAATTAGCAAAAAAATCTTTGCTTTTAAAAGAGGCTAAATATATTGAGACAATTGCAAATGCAAATATTGTAGTTTTTGATAAAACAGGAACACTTACAAAAGGTGAGCTAAAAGTAGAAAATTCACAAATTTTTAGTGAAGATAAAAATATCTTAAATCTTTTATATTCACTTTTAGATAGTTCAAATCATCCAGTAAGCCTTGCTGTTAAAAAATATTTAGAAAAAAATTACTCTTTAGAAAAATTAACTTTAGAAGATGTAAAAAATATTGAAGCAAAAGGTTTAAGTGCAAAATATAAAGATTTATCTCTTTTGGGTGGAAATATAGAGCTTCAAAAAGAGTTTGGAATTGATATTGATTTTACAACTTTTAAAACTATATACTCTTTTTCAGTAGATAAAAAAATAGTTGCTATTTTTGAATTAAGTGATGAGATAAAAGATGATGCAAAAGAGCTAATAGATTATTTAAAGAGTAAAAATATAAAAAGTGTAATGCTAACTGGAGATAATGGTTTTGTTGCAAAAGAGGTTGCAAATGAGCTTAAAATAGATGAGTTCTATTTTAATCAAACTCCACAAAATAAAGCAGATTTTATTAAAAAACTAAAAGAAGATGGAAAAATTGTTGTAATGGTTGGGGATGGAGTTAATGATAGTGTTGCACTAGCTTCAAGTGATGTTGCAATTGCTATGGGAAATTCAGCTGATGTTTCAATGCTTGTATCTGATATTGTGATTTTAAATTCAAAATTAAAAGCACTAGAAGATACTTTTAAAATATCAAAAAAGACATATAAACATATTAAACAGAATTTGGCTTTTTCACTTATTTATAACTCTGTAACAATTCCTTTAGCAATGGCTGGATATGTTATTCCTCTTGTAGCAGCTCTTTCAATGAGTTTAAGCTCACTTGTAGTTATTTTTAACTCACTAAGAATTAAATTAAAGGATAAAAATGATTGATGATACACTATTTTTTATGTTAATTGTGGGACTTATAATCTCAGCTGGAATGTTACTTTTGTTTATTTGGGCAGCAAAAAATGGTCAATTTGATGATGCAAATAAAATTACAAGTGGTTTACTTTTTGATAGTGTTGATGATTTGAATGATGCTATAAAAAAAGAGCAGGCTATTAAAGATGCAAAAAAAGATAGCTTAGAGAAAGAAAAAGAGCAAAAAAAAAGAGGATAAGTAAAACTTATCCCCTTTGATTTAGTAAAATAATCTTAGATTATTTTCCCATATATTCAGCTAACTCTTTAATATCAGCATCACTTAATCTTGTTGCATAACCTTTCATAAGTGCTTTCATAGGACCACCATAAGATCCATCTTTATAACCATTTAAAGCTTTTACTATATTTTCTTTAGTTTGGTTAGCTGGAACAAACGATTTACTTTGAGTAGTTACATTTATTTCACCTTTAACTCCATGACATGCTTTACATGTAGCATAAGATGCTGGTGCAGCTGCAAAAGCAAATGCTGATAAAGCAACAGTTGTTAGAATGATTTTTTTCATCTTTTCTCCTTTAAAATTTTAAGCTGTATTCTAACTATATTTTCTTTGTAATTCTCTTAATAAAAAAGGTTAATAAATTATTACAATTAAAAATATATTAAATATAAATATATATTAAAGCCTATTTTGAATATATTACAAACTAAAAAAGGAAATAGCTTTTGGATAGTTTTGTGTTAGAGATAAAAAATCTAAAATTTGCTTACAAAAAAGGTAACTATATATTTTCAAACTTTAATTTAAATCTAAAAAAAGGTGAACTTATAACAATAATTGGAAAGAGTGGTAGTGGAAAATCAACACTTTTTGAACTTATTTTAGGAAATTTAAAACAGGAGTTTGGAGAGATAAAAAAGAGCAAAACAGCTATTATATTTCAAGATCCTTTTTCATCTTTTCATCCAACATATACTATTTATGAGCAGATAAAAGATGTTTTAAATAGAGATTTTAAAGATGAACTAGATAAGATTTTGCCAAAATTAAGTTTAGATATTGAGTTTTTATATAAAAAACCGTATGAGTTAAGTGGTGGTCAGCTTCAAAGATGCTCTATTTTAAGAGCAATTCTTTTAAAACCAGAGCTTCTTTTAGTTGATGAGCCAACATCAGCACTTGACAATATAATAGCTTATGAAACAATGAAGTTAATAGTTGAACTTCTTGATTCTTGTGCTGTTTTATTGGTGACTCACGATTTAGATATGGCAAAATGGTGTAGTAATAAAATTATAAGGCTGGAAGATGAAAAATAGTAACAAAGCTTTAGTTTTACTAAATATGGGTGGGGCTAGAAGCAAAGATGAATTAAAAATGTTTTTAACAAATATGTTTAATGATGAGAATATTTTAACAGTTAAAAGTGCACTTCTTAGAAAAATGATAGCTTTTTTTATAGTAACAAAGAGATTAAATAGTGCTTGGAAAAACTATGAGGAGATTGGAAATGCATCTCCAATTAATCCTTTAACAGAAAAGTTAGTAGAAAAGTGTAATGAGAAAATAGATGGATATAGAACATATCAAGTTATGAGATATACTCCACCTTTTGCAAAAGATGTTGTTGAGAAGTTAAAAGAGGATGGAATAAGTGAAGTTTTTTTACTTCCACTTTATCCGCAATACTCTACAACAACTACAAAATCTTCAATGGAGGATTTTTTAAAATATGCAAAAAATAGTTTTAAAATAAAGTCTATAAATGATTTTTATAAAAATGATAAATTTAACAACTGCATTGTAAATGAGATAGAGAGAAATATGCAAGAAGGTGTTAAATACAATCTTATTTTCTCAGCTCATGGACTTCCTCAAAAAATTGTTGATAATGGTGACCCATACCAAAAACAGATGATTGAACATGTTGAGATTTTAAGTAAAAAATTAAAAGAAAAAAATATAGATTTTAAATCTATAAATCTTGCTTATCAATCAAAAGTAGGTCCACTAAAATGGCTTGAACCTTCACTTGAAGATATGTTAAAAAACTTTGAAAATGATAATGTAATTATCTATCCACTATCATTTATTGTTGATAACTCTGAAACAGATTTTGAACTTGATATTGAATATAGAGAAGTTGCCGATGAGATTGGAATACTTGAGTATAAAGTTTGTAAGTGTGTAAATGATGGAGATGATTTTATAGAGGCTATAAAAGATATTATAAGCTAGAATTTTCTAGCTTATATTAAAGAATTTTAAAAGCCTCTTCTAAATCTAAAGTACCTTCATAAAAAGCTTTTCCAACAATTACTCCACCAATATTTCCATTTGCTTTACAGTTTTTGATATCTTCAATATCTTTAACTCCACCGCTTGCAATTGTGTAAACATTGCTAGCAAGTGCAATATCTTGCGTAAATTCAACATTAACTCCACAAAGCATACCATCTTTGCTTATATCTGTACAAATAATTGCTTCAACTCCAGCATTTGCAAACTCTTTTGCTAGGTCTGTAGCTTTCATTGTTGAAACTTCTGCCCAACCCTCAACTGCAACCATTCCATTTATTGCATCAATTCCAACAGCGATTGGATATTTTTTTGCCATATCTTTTACAAATTGTGGATCTTTAACAGCGATTGAACCAAGAATTAATCTATCAACTCCAAGTTCTAAATACATCTGAATAGTTTTTTCATCTCTTATCCCGCCACCAAGTTCAATTTTTAAATTACAGTTCTCTCTAATTTTTTTAATCTGCTCTAAGTTGGCTGGTTTTCCTTCAAATGCTCCATTTAAATCAACAATATGAACCCACTTACTTCCTAACTCTTCAAATCTTTTTGCCACTTGCCATGGCTCATCTGAGTAGATTTTTGCACTATCCATAAGCCCTTTGCTAAGTCTTACAGCCTTTCCATCTTTTAAATCAATCGCTGGTAATATATCCATAATTTCTCCTTTTTAAATAGTTCCTATTTAAAAAAGGAACTTTTTTCTCAATTACTACTTTTTATAGCGGGGATTGAAAATCCCCTAAAAAGTAGCAAAAACCTAAAGGGCTTTGAGAACAAAGCCTTTTTTATTATAAATTTATAAAGTTTTCTAATATTTTAAGTCCATTATTATGAGACTTTTCAGGATGAGGTTGAAATCCAAAAATATTATCTTTGTTTACAGCACTTACAAAATCATATCCATAATTTGTTGTTGCTATTGTATATTTGTCATCTGTAACGACATGATAAGAGTGTACAAAATATAAATATGGGTTTTGTAGATTTTTAAAAAGTGGATTATCTTTATTTACTGTTTTATTCCATCCCATATGTGGAATTTTTAAATCACTACTCATTTTTGATTTAT